>MGSR01000157.1:6363-7815 GCA_001798565.1 Deltaproteobacteria bacterium RIFCSPLOWO2_12_FULL_60_16 | reverse complement strand
CGCCGATCCGGTCGCCCCGCACCTCTGGCAGGTCTTTCAGATAGGCGACCGTAGCATCAGTATCCTCGGCCACGCCCTGCCATGGGACTAGCTCGCGCATTTTCCCGATCCCTCCGCCTTTGGGGTTTGCCGTCGCCGTTCCGCCGTGGCGCGAAAGATAGTCTGGCGCAAGGGCCACGTATCCTTCCTTGGAAAAACGGCGCGCCACGTCGCGGATATGATCGTTGATGCCGCGATTCTCATGGATGACGATGACGGCGGGATATTTTCCGGAAGCCTTGGGTCGACTCAGGTAACCGAAAACTGTCCCTGCCTTTCCGGCATACTTGACCTCGCTGGAAACGAGCCCGGGATCGCCGGGATCTACCTGCGCGGCGTAAGCCGCCGGAGCGATCAGCGGGTCCAGCAAACTGTTCGCCAGCGCCAGACTGCCGGTTAATAGCGCGGCCTTGTGAATAAAGTCGCGCCGGCTGATCCTCCCGTCACGATATTCGTCGAGTAGTTTTTTTACCTCTTCGGCCATGTTCTCCTCCTTTTCCTCTCAATGATATCGGCGGCTACAGTCCGAGCATTTCCTCAATCTTCGCCTGATCGAAACCCACGACCGCCTGGCCGTCGATCAGCGTCACCGGAGTGCTCTGATATCCCAGGGCGAGCAGCTCTTTCAATGCCGCCTCGTCCTCGCGCACGTTCTTGTCGACGAACGGAACGCCCTTTTGAGAAAGAAACTCTTTCTCCCGGTGGCAGGGGCCTCAGCCGGGCTGGCTGAACACAATAACTTGCTTTGCCATTTTTAAATCTCCTCCCAGAGTGAATTGTTCAATTTTATAACATTTCACCCGCGGGTTGGCAAAACCCCTCCTGCGTCGAGGTAAAATAAGCGGCCGCACCGCCCGCAGTCAATCCCCAACAGGGTAAAGAACGGAATAACCCCTGTGAGCCAGGCGGCCGGGCAGGCGGTTTAAGCAGGCAACGCTTTATAAGGTCCGAACAATGTGCTACAGTCCGCCGCTCGGACAATGCGCGAGAAAGTCTTGAAAATATGAAAACCGTCTTCAGAACATTCCGCGTTCCGATTACCGCCGCTGCCGTTCTTTTATCCCTCACCGCCCTACTCGCCCTGAGCGGCTGGAGCTACGAGCTCCCGACTCTTGCCGATCGTTCCGAGGCGTTGCTAAGACACGCGCGCTATCTCGCCTCCGACGAACTGGCGGGCCGCGGGGTCGATAATCCGGGCATCGATCTGGCCAGGGACTATATCGCGGCCGAGTTCAAAAAGTACGGCCTGACCCCGGGCGGTCAAAGCGGGGGCTTTTTTCAAAGCCTGGAGGTGGTTGTCGGCGTCACGATCAAACAGCCGAACAGTCTAATCTTGGCGGGCGGCCCGGCCCTGGCGTTGCACCAGGAATGGATTCCGTTCGGCCTCTCGCGCTCCGGCAGTGTCGAGGCGGA
>MGSR01000157.1:4420-6170 GCA_001798565.1 Deltaproteobacteria bacterium RIFCSPLOWO2_12_FULL_60_16 | reverse complement strand
GCTCACGGCGCGGTCGGCATGATCCTGGTCGATCTCGATCAACCCCGCTCCGGCGAAACAGGGCTGATCCCGACGAGACGCACCTTGGGACGCCCCGACGCCGACATCGTGGCGACGCAGGTGAAGGGAGAGGTCGCGGAAAGCCGGCTTGAAGAGGCAGGCGTCTCCTTACGGGAGCTCAAAGAGAGAATCGACCGGGAAGAAAAGCCGGCTTCCGTTTCCCTGCCCGGGCTGCGGGCCTCCCTCAACGTCACGCTGGAAAAGACAACCAGGAAGACCGACAACGTCATCGGCGTCCTTCCCGGCTCGGACCCCGAGCTGAAAAAGGAAAACATCGTCATCGGCGCCCACTACGACCACATCGGCCTGGGATACTTCGGGACGCGCGATACGAAGGTGGAGGGACAAATCCACAACGGCGCCGACGACAACGCCTCGGGAACCGCCGTGTTGATGAATCTCGCCGAAAGGCTGAGCGCGCGCGCCTCCAGACCGGCAAGGAGCGTGGTCTTCATCGCCTTCACCGCCGAGGAGCTCGGCCTCCTGGGCTCGACCCATTATGTGGGCCATCCGCTTTTCCCTCTCGCCGCGACCAAGGCGATGATCAATCTCGACATGGTGGGACGGATGAAGGGCAACCGCCTGACCGTCGCCGGCGTCGATACGGCCAAGGAGTTCCGCCCGTTGGTGACTCAAGCCGGCCAGGAATTCGGAGTCGAGATCAATCCTTCTTCGAGAGCGGCCGGCGGCAGCGACCACGCGGCCTTCTACCGCAAGAACATCCCGGTCCTCCATTTCTACACGGGCACCCATGAGGATTACCACAAGCCCACGGATGACTGGGAGAAATTGGACCTTCAGGGGATGGTGAAGGTAAGCGAGGTCGTTCTGTCGGTGGCGGAGAAATTGGCCATGTCCAAAGAGCCGCCCATCTTTGTTCACGCCCCGGCAGGCAAGCCCAGTTCCTGATATCAGCCCCGCTTCTCCCCGCCGGGCGCCATCTCTGTGATAATAATATTCCCCTTCTCGACAACTCTCCCTTCACTTCGCCAGCGGATCGGGACGCAGCTGGAAGTGCACCGCTATCGGCCTCGAGCCCTTGCCACCCTCCTTCAGCCACGGCGCACGGTCGCCGCTCGAGCTCCATAACCCGCGGCCCTTCCAGCCCGCTTTCGGATCGTCGATGCGCCCGTCGAAGCCTTTGGCGTAAAAGCCCATCGGATAGGGCACGGTCAATAGGACCATTTTTCCGTCTTTCAACGCGACCAGGCCGTTGTGCAAGTTGGCGGTGGACATCGGCACGTCCTCGCCGAGACCGAAGGTGTTGTGCTGGTCGACCCAGGAATAGTAGCTCGATTCGGCGCTGTTCTCGCCGATGCCCTTAAAGCCGGGGCCGGGATACTGGTAAAACGACCAACCCTCGGGGCAGTGGTCGCCGGTCGCCTTCGGCCCGTTAAGCGGGCCTTTGCACTTGCGCCTATCGAAGCTGCCGAGGTGGCCGCTCCCGAGCGACACCCACACGACGCCCTTCTTGTCGATGTCGGCGCCGCGCACGCCGAAGCCCGGCTTCGGCGGGTAGTAAATCTCGGCGAGCGCCGTATGCGGCGGGTTGGGTCCGGGATCGAGCCGCACGATCGCGCCCGGATAGCCGAACGTCGATCCCCAGATCGAGCCGTCGGCCGGGCTCGGCATTACCGCGTAAAAGCCCGACACGATCCGCTTGTCCTTGGTCGGGTCGACCGGCTGGTTC
>MGSR01000157.1:0-4406 GCA_001798565.1 Deltaproteobacteria bacterium RIFCSPLOWO2_12_FULL_60_16 | reverse complement strand
GATTTCGCGAGATCACCGGTCTCGTCGAGTATCTTGGTGTTGATCCAGCCGACCACCGGCCCGCCGCCGCTGGTCCACAGCGTCTCGTTGGCATCGTAGCCGAACTGCAAGTGGTGCGTCTGAAAGCAGGTGCCGACGAACGTGTACTGCCCCGTCTTGGCATCGAACATCGTAAGCTGCCGGTTCGTCCGCTCCAGCGGGAACAGCCTGGCCGATGGATGATCGGAGCCCTTCTTGCAGAAGTCGGGGTTGTTGGGCCCGCGCACCCTGGCCGCGAACCAGACCCTTCCCTTCTTGTCGAACATGGCATTGTGGTTATTCGACTTGTTCGACCAGATCTTCTCCGCGCCCCAGTAAGGCGACGGCTGCATGAGTTTGTCGCTTGCCGCATGGCCCGGCCCAAGCGCCTCCGGTATGTTTTCATCCTGCACTGGGGCCACGAAGTTCGAGACGGTGTGCTTGACCGGATCGAGGATCGGAATGATGTCGGTGCTGTACTCGGCCGATCCGTAAAGCAGGCCATAGGCATTGACTGTCGGGTAGCGCCGGTCCGACGCGATCAGGTCGTGGAGGTATGTCTTCGGATCGGCCCACTCCCACGTGGTGACGACGATGTTGCGCTCGACGCCCTGCGGTCGCGCCGGCTTCGCATGGGGCAGCTCGCCCTTGGCGATGCGGTCGGTCCAGTCCGCGAAGTAGCGGACGGGGGCGGCGCCGAGATCCTTGACGAGCGTGTTGAACATTCTTTCTCCGGACTGCCCGGACTGGACGCGGCGGAGCCATGCCTCCTCGGAATTGGCGAACTTGCCGAGCGGGAACGGAACGTTTTTCGGCAACGTGCGCGTGGAAAGCTGGCCCATCTGGTGGCAGCCGACGCAGGACCGGTTCTTTATCTCGGTGAGATAGCGCTCGATGGGAACTTTGGGCGGAACCTTGCCCTTGCCGCCGAACTCGCTCTTGTCCGGAATCTTGAGCATGGAATACCAATAAATCGCCGGATAGAATTGCGCCGCGGCAGCCTCGTTCGGCGCCACCACGGCTTTGAGGTTCATGATCTTTCCTGGGGTGGCTTTGACTTTCGGCGAATCGACCAAACCATAGCCGCGCACCCAAATGCTGTATGTCGCCGCCGGCAGATCGGGCAGCACGTAGCGCCCTTGATCGTCGGTGACCACCATCTTGGCGAATTTGGTGGGCAGATCGCCGGTTTCCGCGATCACCCAGACGCCGGCTTCCGGCCCCTTTGCGCTGGTGACCACGCCGCCGATGTCGTCCTTATCGATGCGCACCCCCGTTGCGGCGCTTTGTTGAGCAGCGGGCCCGGCCGGCGAAGCGGCTAAAAACAACGATACGCCGATTGCAAACATGCCTAAGTACAATGCTCTGGTCGTCATCATGTTTCGCTCCCTTATGACAGCAAAGTGAATTTCATCCCCTCTTCCCGCGAAATGTTTTAGCACCGGCGATTCTAGTGGAGGGCAAACCGCCATGTCAACAGTTGACCCGGCGGACGGCCAGCCATATGGAAGATAGACGATAGCTATGGTATGGATAAGGTGTCGATTCTGTTTTTCGGCAAGGAGGACTACAACTTATGATCAAGCTTTACACCTTTCCCCCGTCTACCAACTCGCGCAAGGTAAGAATCGTCCTGATCGAAAAAGGATTGGAGTTTGAGCGGATTAACGTCGACCTCTCGAAGAAGGAGCAGAAAAATCCCGAGTATTTGAACATCCACCCTCTTGGCCAGGTGCCGGCCCTCGACGACGAGGGCTTCATTCTCTATGACTCGACGGTTATCAACGAGTACCTCGAAGACGAGTACCCTTATCCCCCCCTCCTTCCCGAAGACTCCGAGGGCAGGGCCCGGGCGCGGCTGATGGAGGACTTCAGGGACAACTGCTTCAATCCCCACTTCGTCGAGATCATCCACCAGGTGCGCTACAAGCCGGAAGGGCAAAGGGACGCGAAAGTGATCGAGCATGCCAAGGCCGAGATCACCAAATGCTTCGACCGGATCGAAAGGGAGCTGGAGGGAAAGGAATATCTCGCCGGCAGCTTCAGCCTTGCGGATATCGCCTACATGGCCAATCTCGATCTGCTGGAGCGCTTCGACATTCCGGTAGATCCGAAATACAGAAACATGCTCGCCTGGATGGCGCGGCTCAAGGCAAGGCCGAGCTACGCGGCATCGGCCAGTTGATCTGGTGAATGAGTCCCAGAGTCGCGCTTGCATGGCTTGTGCACCTTTATACCGCCTCCGGGGCCGCGCTCGCCCTTTTTTCCCTGCTTCTTATCGAGCGGGGAAGATTTCAGGAAGCCTTCTGGCTGATGACGCTGGCGGTGCTGATCGACGCATCGGACGGCACCCTGGCGCGCCTGGTCCGGATCAAAGAGACGATCCCCTGGTTTGACGGCGACCGGCTGGAAGACATCGTGGACTATCTCAACTACGTCCTGGTCCCATCCCTGTTCCTGATCCGGGCCGATCTCCTGCCGCAGGCGGACGCGTGGTGGCTCGCGGCGCTGCCTCTGCTCGCGAGCGCTTACGGCTTTTCCCAGAAGGAGGCCAAGACCGCCGATCATTTTTTCCTCGGTTTTCCCTCCTACTGGAACATCGTCGCTTTTTATCTCTACATCTTGCAGATACCGCGCTGGGTCAATGCCTTTCTCATCCTCATGCTCTCGGCCCTGGTTTTCGTCCCGATCAAGTATCTTTATCCGAGCCGGAGCCCGGTGCTGCGCGGACCGACCGTCACGCTCGGGATCCTCTGGGGAATTCTGGTAGTCATCATGATCTACCGGCTGCCGGATCCTTCTCTGCTCCTGGCCGTGGCCTCCCTCTTCTATCCCGCCTACTATTTCATTCTGTCTCTTTACATATCGCTGAGAAAACAGGCATCCTGAGAGGGCATGACAAGATGATCTCCAGGATAAGCTTCCGACGCTCCGCTTTTCCGGCCGCCATCACCGCCCTGCTGGCGGCCTCGCTTTCTCTCGTTTTCTCTCTCGTAACCGGCGCGAGCGAGCCCACCCGGCCGGTCGCGCCTAAATACATCTTTATCTTTCTCGCCGACGGCGGCGGCATCACGCACATGGAAATCACCCGGATGTATAACCGCCACCTCTACAACGAGGGATTGACCATCGCCGATAAGATCATGAAGGAAGGCTCGGTGGGACTGCTCACGACCCACGCGGCCGACTCGCTGGTCACCGACTCGTCCGCGGCGGCCACTGCCCTGGCCTGTGGCTGTAAGGCGAAGAATGGAGCGGTCGGCACCTGTGAAGACGGCGTTATCCCCAAGACCGTCATGGAGGTGGCCAAGGAAAGGGGGATGCGCATCGGCATAGTGACGAACTCCACTGTCTATGACGCGACCCCGGCCTCCTTTGCCGGCCACGTATCGAACCGGAGGCTCTACGCGACGATCGTCGACCAGTACCTGCAATTGGAGCCCGAGGTTTTGCTCGGAGGCGGGAGAGACCAGTTCATTCCCAGAAGCCGGCCGGGCAGCCGAAGGCGCGACGATGCCGACGTGATCGCCGCATTCCAAAAAAAAGGCTACGCCTACGTGTCGGACCGGCCGGGACTGTCGCAAGCCAAGGGCGGCAAGGTGCTGGGGCTTTTCGGGCTCAGGGACTTGAGCTTTGAACTCGACCGCGACAAGAGCCGCGAGCCTTCGCTCTCCGAAATGACCCAGGCGGCTATCCGTCTGCTCCAGGAAGGGAACCGCAGAGGCTTCATGCTTCTGATAGAGAACGAAAACATCGACAGCGCCGGGCATATAATGGACGTCACCTCTCTGATCCAGGACTACCGGGAATTCGACCGCGCCGTCGCCCTGGCTTACGAGTTTTACAGGAAGCATCCTTCGGAAACCCTTGTCCTCGTCACCTCGGACCATGAGACCGGCGGACTGAGCTTTAGCGGCTATCCCTCCGTAAAAGAGCTGCAAAAAATCCAGTCGATCCGGATCTCGCTTTCCAAGGCGGCGGAGATCCTGGGTCCGAGCCCTTCTCCGGAGGCGGTGGATCGTCTCGTAGCGGAGCATTTCAAGGGATTCACGCTTCGCCCCGAGCTAAGAGAGGCGATCGTTAAGAAAAGGCGACTCGGTCCCACGTATCCGTCCAACCCAACGGTGGGCGCGCTCGGCGCCATGATCGCCAACGAGACCAAAGCATTCTGGATCTCTGCCGGCCATACGAACCAGCCGGTCTTCGTCGCCGCCCTTGGGGTCGGCGCAGAAAAGTTCCGCGGCTATCAGGACAACACCGACTTCGCCAAGCACTTGTTCGCCCTGCTGGGAAAAACAAAATAGCTTGCTCCGCTCGGGATGCTGCTTCGCCCGCCCAAAGCAATGGGTTCGCTCGGGACCTGACTCGCTTCCCGAAAGCAATAGGGG
>MGSR01000156.1:4583-5905 GCA_001798565.1 Deltaproteobacteria bacterium RIFCSPLOWO2_12_FULL_60_16 | reverse complement strand
GCGGGAAGACCGATAATATCGCTTTCACTAATTTTCAGGAGGAAAGCACCATGGCGAAACCGGCCGCAAAAGAAGAGTCCCAGATCAAGAAATCCGATCGGCGATGGCAATCGGACATCATCGTCGACATGATCAAACGCTACCAGTTCGAATACATCGCGCTCAACCCGGGCGCGAGCTACCGCGGGCTGCACGACTCGCTGGTCAACCACGGCGAGAACAAGCCGCCGATGCTGCTGTGCCAGCATGAAAAAATCGCCGTGCAGATCGCCCACGGCTACGCGCGCGCCACGGGCAAGCCGATGATCGCCATCGTGCACGACCTGGTCGGACTGCTGCACGCGCCGATGGGCATCTACTATGCCTATCTCGACCGGGCGCCGGTCTTTATCATCGGCGCCACCGGCCCCATGGCGGAGCCGAAGCGCCGTCCGTTCATCGACTGGATCCACACGGCCAACGTCCAGGGCGAGGCCATCCGCAATTTCGTCAAATGGGATTACCAGCCCACCACGGTCGACGGCGTGCCCGGCGCCTTCGCGCGCGCCTACTCGGTGATGATGAGCGCCCGCCAGGGGCCGGTGTATATGTGCTACGACGCGGGGCTCCAGGAAGCGCAACTGGATCATGAAGTCGAGATGCCCCCGGACGGCGCCATAGAGGTTCCCGCAGCCCCGTCCGCCGACCCGGCAGCGCTCGAGAAAGCCGCCGGCACTCTGGCCGGCGCCAACCGGGTGGCGATCATCGCCGACTTCGCCGCCCGCCCGCCGCATGGCTGGAACCACGTGATCGAGCTGGCGGAAACGTTGGGCGCTTCGGTGTGCGATGTGGGCTCCCGGCTCAACTTCCCCGGCGACCATCATCTCAATCTCTCCCTGGACCCGGAGGGCTGCTACAAGGATGTCGACGTGGTGCTGACGCTCGACATCGCCGACTTCGAAAAGCCGACCCACGCGCGCGACATTGCCAAGCGCACCGTCGTGAGCCTAGTGCCGCCCACGGCGACCTGGATAGATATCGGCTTCACCGACATCGAGATCAGCAAGTGGTCCATGGACTATGCCCGTCCGTTCTACGCGCAACAGCGCATGACCGCCGACCCGGTTACCGCCGCGCCGCAGCTCACCAAACTGCTCAAAGAGCGGATTGCCAAGACTCGCGGGCTGCCGGAAAAAATCGCCAAGCGCAAAGAGGAGATCGCCAAGCGCCATGATGAAATGCGCGCCAAATGGCGCAAGCAGGCCGAGGAGCGCTGGGACGCGAAGCCGATGACCGTGCCGCGCCTGGCGCTTGAGGTGTGGGAGGCGATCAAGGGCGAGGAC
>MGSR01000156.1:2328-4508 GCA_001798565.1 Deltaproteobacteria bacterium RIFCSPLOWO2_12_FULL_60_16 | reverse complement strand
GGCCGCGAGCTCGGCACCGGCACGCAGATCGGCACTTCGCTGGGCGTCGCCCTCGCCAACAAGGAAACGGGCAGGCTCGTCGTCGACCTTCAGCCGGACGGCGATCTCATGTTCGACGCCGGATCGCTCTGGATCGCGGCGAAATACAAGATCCCGATGCTGATCGTGATGTTCAACAACCGCGCCTATTACAACGACTGGAACCACCAGCTGGTTCTGGCCAGAACCCGCGGCACCGATCCCGGCCGCGCCCATATCGGCATGGACCTCTACGATCCGGATCCCGATTTCGCGGGTCTCGCGCGCTCCATGGGCTGGCACGGCGAAGGACCCTTCGAAAGCGCCGACGAACTTAAGCCCGCGCTCAAGCGCGCCATCGAGCAGGTCAAGAAGGGCAAGCCCGCCCTGGTGGACGCCGTCTGCGACCGGCGCAGCCACGGATAAGAGTTTAAGGGGTTGAGTATTTGCTGAGAGCTGACGGCTGAAAGCTACTTGCCCTTTTTCTCCTGCAGCTGCCTCTTCCATCCCAGGGTCCTGGCCCTGGCGGCGATCTCTTCCGCCTCGGCGATCATCCCCTTGCGCTGGTAAAAGATCGACAGGCTGGTGTAGGCCAGCTCGTCATCCGGGCTGATCTCGATCAATTTTTTCCCGGCTTCGATCGCCTGATCCAGCTTGTCCTGGTTCGCGTAGGCCATCGCCAGCGCGTGCAACGCATCCGCGTAACGGGGATCGGCCTCAAGGGCTTTTTGGTAGGCCTCGACCGCGGCGTCGAGCTTATCCTCGAGAAAGAGCTCCATCCCCCGGTTGTAATCGTCTTCCTTGGTCACGCGCGACCCGCTTGGCTATTTTTCATGAGCCCCATCAGACCGGCGCCGAGCTGTTCAAAACCGCGACGTTGCGGCCGCACTGCTGGAGAATAACCTTCTTCAGGCGGGCGGGATCGATGGGTTTTTTAAAAATCACCGCCTGGAGCCCCTCCAGACAGCTCCGCTTGATCACATGGTCTTTGTCATAGTAGAAGGCCGTCATCAGGATCACGGGCTGGCTCGGGCTTTTTTTCTTGACCACATGGTACAGCTCGTAGCCGTCCATGTCGGGCATCACGACATCGCTCAGGATCAGATCAAACTCCTTTTTCTCCAACAGCTCCATCGCCTTCCTGCCCGAAGACGCGGTCTCGACCCGGCAGCTCTCCCCCTGCAGGAGATCCTTCAGGGAGTAGCAGACACCGAGGTCATCGTCGACCACCAGCAAGCGGAGCCCCGCGAGCGAGGATCCCCCTGGTTCCGTCTCGCCTTGCGCCGTTTTGATTTCCGCTCTGGCGCCGAGGTCGGCCATCATCTTGCCGCCGTGGTATTCCTTGGTTCCGTATTCGCCTTCCTCCGCCATCTCGCCGATGCGGCGGGTGATCTCCTGGATCTTTCGCAGCTGCTCCGAGACGGATTCCAGCCGCTCGGACTCCACGACATAGTCCTCGTCGCTCGCCACCCTGCCGACGTACTTCTGCAGCAGGTTCAGATGATTGACCAGGACCTCCAGCGAGTTGTTGATTTCGTGGGACAGCCCGATCGCGATCTCGCCCAGGGTGGCGAGCTGGTCGCGGCGCCGGATCCCCCTGATGTCCTTGGCGAAGCCGATCGAACCGATCTCGGACCCTCGCTCGTCGTAAATCACCGAGGCCGATATCGCCACCGGGATTTTCTCACCCCTCTTGGTTTTGAAAATCGTCTCAAAATTGCAAACCTTGCCCTTCTGGCCGCCTTCGCCCAGGCGCATGGCAGCCATGACTTTGCGGGCCTCTTCCAGGTTGGGATAAACCTCCAGCACGCTCTTTCCCAGCATCTCCTGGTGGCTAAAACCGAGGTTTTCCCTGGCGCCGTCGTTGTAAAACGTGATCGTCCCCGTCTTATCGACGGCGATGATGATGTCAGGGCAGCTCTCGACCAGCTTCTGAAAATATTGTAGGGGCAGGGACATAGAAGGCTGAGTTAATTTTTAATGATAAATCCATCTTACGCCTGATTGCAAGAGCCCGGCAAATCAGCTTGACTCCCCTCTCTGTCCGCACGTATCATGGCAACTATCACCCCATGCGACCGACCCGGGATACCAGACAACTGAACTGGCTTTTGGCCTGGGCGGTCGTCTTCTGCGACATCGGCACGTCGGTCTACTATGTC
>MGSR01000156.1:297-2229 GCA_001798565.1 Deltaproteobacteria bacterium RIFCSPLOWO2_12_FULL_60_16 | reverse complement strand
TCCTGGCGCAATCCCGAGGGCGGCGGGGTGGTCACGATCACGACCAAGGCCTTTGGACCTATGTGGGGCTGCCTGGGAGGAATGCTCATCACCGTGGATTATTTTCTCACCACGGCGATCTCCACGGTCTCGGGCTTTCAGTACGTCGGCAGCGTCTTCCCTTCCGTCGACCAATATATTGTGCCGCTGGCCTGCGCCGGAATCGTGGTGCTCGCCATACTGAATGTCATTGGAATACGCGAGAGCGCCATGGTGGCCCTGGTCATGGCCGTCAGCGCCTTCGTTGTCGACCTGATCGTGATCGGATCGAGTCTCCGCTATATGAGCGCCTCGCAGTGGGCGGATCTCTTCCGCCATCTCGGCTCCGGAAGAGAGCTTCACTCTTATGATCTCTTGGTGGGTTTCGGCGCGGCCTGGCTCGCCTTCTCCGGCCTGGAGAGCATCAGCCAATTGAGTCCCGCGATGCGCTTCCCGCTGCGCCGGACCACGCGCATGGCCATGCTGGCGGTGGTCGTAACGATGGTCCTTACCGCTCCGGTGCTCACGGCCTTCTCCGTCGCCGTCCTGCCGCCCGAAATCAAGGCCACCCAGAGCGAGCGGTTCATCTCAGAGCTGGGATTGGCCTCGGGCGGGTTCGGAGTAAAGCTCGCCGTGGTCCTGACTGCTTCCACACTGCTCCTCTTCGCCTCCAATACGGCGATCATCGGGGCCTACCATGTCTTCCTGGCGCTGGCGAATCGGGGCTTCCTGCCCCAGATCATCGCGCTCCGCAGCGCTATCTTCAACACGCCCTTCGTGGCCATAGCCATCGCCACCTCGGTGCCGATCCTGGTGATTCTTATCACTCGAGGCCAGATGGCGCTCTTGGGTGACATGTACGCCTTCGGTCTCCTCGGGGCCTTTGTCTTTTCGTCGCTCAGTCTGGATCTCATTCGCTGGCGGCTCGGGCGGCGCGACTTTGGATTCTGGCTGGGCCTTTTCACCACGGCGATGGTGATGGTCGCCTGGGGAATCAATCTGGTCGAGAAGGAGCTGGCCACCCTTTTCGGCGGCACGGTCACGGCCATAGGCATGCTGGCCGCCGTGGGCGTGCGGAGGGGCTGGTTCCTGGATGCCCTCCACCAAGTCCCCATCATTCAGCGCCTCCAGGCCCGCGCCTACCGCGCATCGGAGAGCCTGGTCGAGGAGGAGCTGAAAGGATTGGTGACGCTCGGCGAGGCGGTGGATCTCAAGGCCCTCTATCCCTCATCGACCCTTTTGGCCTTGCGGGGAGAAAGCCCGCGCCTGATCCAGGAAGGGATCGCGCGCGCCCGCGGCAAGGGAGAATCTACGCTATACTGCATCTATGTCGAAGAGTGGCCCGGGCTCTTCAACGGAGAGACGCCGCACATGCCGAACGAGGAGGGGGTACTAACGTTGAGGCATGCCCTGCAAGAGGTCAAAGGGAAGAACATCGAGATCATCCCGATATGGACGATTTCCCATAACGCCGCCGAGACGATTGCTAAGGCAGCCAAAGATCTTGAGGTCGATGCGGTCCTGGTCGGCGTGACGCGCCGCTCCACCTTTTATCACATGCTCCGCGGCCACGTCGTCAAAGGACTGATGAAACGGCTGCCCCACACCTGCCACCTGATGATCTGCAATTAGGCAGACCGTTGAAAAAGGTCCATCTCCCGTAAGCTGGCCCGAGAGTCTCTCTCAGGTCCGATGCGATAGACCTGTGCTACGCTGCACCGAAAATACGCTTGATGCTCCTCGACTGACGCATCGGCCCCTCGAGATCCCCCCGGGCCAGCGGATTTGATACGGACATCAGTGAAGCTTTTCTTTCTATTGCCTGATGCCTGTTGCCTATTGCCTGTTAATCGGATTGACGGGCCGCCCGCTCGATAAGCTGGCGGGACTCTTGCGGGCCCAGGAATCTATCGA
>MGSR01000156.1:0-285 GCA_001798565.1 Deltaproteobacteria bacterium RIFCSPLOWO2_12_FULL_60_16 | reverse complement strand
CCATGTAGATGAACGGGGTGAGACTCACGGCGATCAGGAACTTATAGGAATAGTTCGTCGCCGCCACTATCAGGAACTCGTCGGTCTTTACCTTTCCCGGGAGCCAAAAGGCGATGCCGATAATGACGAAGCTGTCGATGAGCTGGGAGATGGCCGTGGATCCGGTAGCGCGCAGCCATAGAAGCTTTTCTCCCGTCTTGTGGCGCACGAACCAGAAGACGACGACGTCGATCAGCTGGCTGATGGCGAAGGCCGTCACGCTGCCGACTATGATCCAGAGCGACT
>MGSR01000155.1:6397-7402 GCA_001798565.1 Deltaproteobacteria bacterium RIFCSPLOWO2_12_FULL_60_16 | reverse complement strand
CCACTTCAAGTTCGGCTTCATCCTTTTGCTGTTCAGCATGGCCATTCTCGCCGTGTTCGGCATCGTAATTCCCTTGGGAAACATCGCCGCGCAGAACGCGGAACTCCTCGGAACCTATAGGGCCACGGTTCTGGCGGTCATCGGCGTCTTTGGCTATATGCTCACGGAGCTCGGGCACTACAACATCTACCAACGGCCCAAGTACACAACCTGGCAAGAGTACACTTTCTTCTGGCTCTCGCTGGCCATCATGCTGCTGCTGGGCGCGTGGTGGACGCTTTTTTAACCCCGGCGCTCCCCTTAACAAAGAGATTTGAACGATGGAAAGCGAGTGACTTATGAGACTTCCCTATAGGGATCCGATTCAGCTAGGTCCCACGCCTTATGAGCAATTCCTGGAAAAAGAGGGCCTGCCGGTGATCCGCGGCTATTTCCTGGAAGACCTCAAGGCCGTGGAGCTCAAGCCCTGGAAGCGCATGGGCGCCCTCGGCTGCTACCTCAACATGGGCGATCAGCAGGAGACCGACGCCTGTATTTGCGAGATAGCGCCCGCGACCCAGACTATACCCCAACGCCACCTCTTCGAGACCCTGATTTACATCGTGACCGGCCGCGGCGCGACGACGGTGTGGCACGAGGGGGATGCGAAGCGGACTTTCGAATGGAGCGCGGGCGCGATCTTCGCGATTCCGCTCAACGTGTCCTATCAGCACTTCAATGTATCCAGGGACGAGCCGGTTCGCCTTTTGGCGGGGACCAACGCGCCTCGCCTGATGAATTTTTTTCACAGCGAAGATTTCATTTTCCGCAACCCTTTTCAATTCCGCGACCGGTTCGGCAACGAGCCGGATTATTTCAGCCGTAACCAGAGGCTCACGGTGCGCAGCTGGGAAACCAACCTGATCCCGGACGTCAATGCGTTTGCGCTCGATGAATATCCCATGAAGGGGCCGGGAGTGCGCATCATGCGCTTCGGCATCGCCGGGACGACCTACGGCTGCCACA
>MGSR01000155.1:4040-6278 GCA_001798565.1 Deltaproteobacteria bacterium RIFCSPLOWO2_12_FULL_60_16 | reverse complement strand
CGCCCGGCGATCTCATGTATCACGGCCATTTCAATACCGGGCACACCACGATGCGCCACTTCGCCATGCGGGGCTCGAGCCCGAAGCACAGCCAGGACCGGTACCGGACGAAGCTTCATGACATGCTCCCCTTTGATGAGGAGCCGCCTCAGCTGCACCAGGAATATCTGCGGGAGCTGGCGAAAAACGGCGTACAGGCCAAAATCTCGGTGGTTGAAGAGTAAGGGAGCGCGGGATGGCGGAAAGAATAGTCTCCATGCATGCGGCGTACAGGAGCGGCAAGGAGGTCGTGGACGGTTTTCTCTCCCGTCCCAGCGCTGGCGGCGCGCGGGACGCGATAGTTTTGATTCACGGCTATCGCGGTCTCGATGACGGCCAGAGGGCGGTGACTCGGCGATTCGCCAAAGAGGGTTTCGTCTGCCTTTCCCCGGACCTGTTTCACGGCAGGCTTTATAACACCCCCGAGGGCTGCGCCCTGGCCAAGACCTCGCTGGATATTCCCAAGGCGGTAGAGAAGATCTGCGACAGCGTTTCCTACCTGCGGAGGCTTCCCTATGTGGGGAACAGGAAAGTCGCCGTGCTCGGCTTTTGCATGGGCGGCGGATTGGCCCTCTACGCCCTGGCGAAGTCGAAGCGTTTCGCCGCGGGGGTGATCTACTATCAGAGCCTCTTCCCCGACCCCGAAGATCTACGCGGGATCCGGGCGCCGCTCCTCTGTCATTACGGCACGGACGATGCCAACACCACCAAGGCCGAGATCGACATGTTTCGAGAGGCCCTGGATGGCTACGGCAAGAAGTACGAGATCCGGATGTACGAAGGGGCGGGCCACGCCTTTCTCAATAACCCTTCGGGGAAGATCGAAGCAGATCGCAAGGCGGCGGAACAGTCCGTTGCCGGCACGCGGAAGTGGCTGAGAAGGCTCTTCTCGTAAGAGGGTGCTGAAAGACCATGTTTGCAGCCTGGTCAAAAGGATCGTTCGGGGACTCGCCTCGCGCGCCGAAAGCAATAGGGCCGCTCGGGAGGCTGCTTCGCGCGCCCAAAGCAATGGGTCAGTGGGTTCTTTGAACCGCTTACGTTCGATGCTTTGGGCTTGCTCAGCAACCTCCCTCGCTTTACGGAGCGAGCGAGGGGAGCGCGAGCGAGGGTGCGGACGTCCGACCCGAAAGCTTCGGTTTAAGCAGAGGTCCATCGGCCGCAGCCGAGAGCGCGTTCCCCGAGGAAGCTATTGCATCGAGCTTGAGAGACGCCTCCGGCGAGAAGCACGCCTCCGAGGCGATGTTGGCCCTATGTGCAGATAGGCCTTTTTCACCAGGCTGCTAGGATCAGGCGAAGGCCTCGCGGACGAAGAGGGCTTCCAGCGGGAGCTCCGTCTTCATGAGCCCTTGCTCGATCTGGTAGCGGTTGAGCGCCCGCAGGCTCCTCTTTTCGCACTCCCCGAGGACATAGGCGTAAGGATCCTCCCCCAGGACCTCGCGCTCCTTCTCGTAGCCGGCGATCTCTTCGGGGCTTAAATACTTCGTCGCCAGTTTACCCGCCTCGCGGAAGGCCGCGATGAGCTTTGCCGGAAGGTCGGGGTATCTCTCCGCGGTCTCTTCTTTCATCGTCATGAGATGAATGATCGGATAGATGCCGCTCCGCTTGACGTAGCGGACGATCTCCTCCGTATCCTCGAACAGCGGCTTCACTCCGGGGAATTCGCCCATCTGCCGGGGAACCGATCCGCCACCGAAGAGCCCGAGATAGCCGCTGTCGCCGGGGACCAACGCGGCCCCAAGCGTTCCGTTGCTCACCAGCTCGGCGAGCTGGGCCTTCTCCTTGCCGAACGGGGGCGGGGGATCGAGCCTTTCCACCTTGACGGGCAGCCTGTCGCCTATAAAGACCTCGCGCCCGGAGACAAACCAGCCCATGTCCGTGGTCTTGAGACCGTGCTCGTCCAGCAGGAAGCCGCGCGCCCAGCTCACAGCGGTCGCGCCGTAGCGGAAGGCGCCTATTTTCTTGCCCCTGAGCTCGCGCGGATGGCTCAGCTTCCCCTGACAGTAAAAAATGTTGCGCTGGCGCGGGCCGCGCTGGAAAAAGACCGGCAAGGCGACGAAGCGCCGGCCTTTCTCTTTTGTTCTTAAAAAAGTGGCGGTAGACATCTCGGCGACGTCGAACTCGCCTTGAACGAAGCGATAATGGAACTCGCCGGGGGAGTAGTCCTGGACGTATTCGACCTCGTAGCCTTCGACCGGTACG
>MGSR01000155.1:3482-3887 GCA_001798565.1 Deltaproteobacteria bacterium RIFCSPLOWO2_12_FULL_60_16 | reverse complement strand
CCGGGGGAAGGAGATCGATGCGCCCTTTCCGCTCCGGTCCAGCAGCACGCCGGCCAGCCCGGCGCCGCTCGCCCCGGCCGCATCTTTATCGAGGCTGTCGCCGACGTGCAAGGCCTCTTCGGCCTTGAGGCCGTGCAGTCCCAGGGCCGCGTGGAATATCTCCGGCGCCGGCTTCGCGTATCCGACGCGGCTCGATATCACCACCGAGTCGAAGCCCGAGGAAATACCGAGACCGTCGAGGATCGCCAGCAGGCGGGAATCGAAATTGGAGATGACATCGAGAATGAATCCGCGCTCTCGCAAAACCGACAACGTCTCTGCGGTTTCCGGGTAGAGCGTCCAGGCGTCAGGCCTGCTGAAATAACCGAAGAGCTCGGAGAAGTAGCTGTCGAATCCGGGGAACTC
>MGSR01000155.1:0-3434 GCA_001798565.1 Deltaproteobacteria bacterium RIFCSPLOWO2_12_FULL_60_16 | reverse complement strand
CTGGAAAAGCGAGAGGGGGCGCGGCGGCAAAGCAGCTTCGAAAGCGCTCACGGATCTCTTCGGGCGACGCCCCCACGCCGTATTTTTTCG
Organism: Deltaproteobacteria bacterium RIFCSPLOWO2_12_FULL_60_16; assembly: GCA_001798565.1. Taxonomy (GTDB): domain Bacteria; phylum Desulfobacterota; class Binatia; order UBA9968; family UBA9968; genus UBA9968. Next base: position 3,344 of record MGSR01000155.1, on the reverse strand, counting down.
CCAGTCGGGCGTAGCTCTCGCCGACCGGTCTTATGGTTTTGATCAGCGTTCCCGCGGCGTCGAAAAAGACGGCTTTGAGCGACATAAAATTCAGGCAACAGGCAATAGTCGTTGAACGGAGCGAAGCGGTTGAACGGCTTGAACTCATTCGTTCAAAACGTTCAAATTGTTCAAATCGTTCAAGGGCCTCGTCCTCCTCCATTGAAACCGAGCTATCTTTCACTATAATAATTCATGATGAAGGGCAAAGACGTTCTCGTCATCGTCGACGTGCAGAACGATTTCTGTCCCGGCGGTGCGCTGGCGGTCTCGCAAGGGGATCTCGTGGTTCCCGTACTCAACCGCTATATCCGGAGATTCGCAGAGGCCCGGCTCCCGGTCGTTGCCACGCGCGACTGGCATCCCGAAAAGACAAGCCATTTCAACAGCTGCGGCGGCGTCTGGCCCCCGCATTGCGTGCAGGGCACGAGGGGCGCGGAGTTTCACCCGGAGCTGGCGCTGCCTGAAGATGCCGTGATTGTCTCGAAGGGTATGGGGGTCGACGAGGACAGCTACTCAGGATTTCAGGGCGCGGGTCCCGGCGGGACGCCGCTGGCCGATCTGTTGCGGCAGCGCGGCGCGGAGAGGCTGTTCGTGGGAGGATTGGCGACCGATTACTGCGTCAAACAGACGGTCTTGGACGGGCTCAAAAAGGGATTCCAGGTGGTGTTGCTCGAGGATGCCATCCGGGGCGTGAATCTTAAGCCGGGAGATTCAGAACGGGCCGTTGAAGAGATGGTGCGCGCCGGGGCCGAGAGGAAGCGCCTCTAGATCTTCTCGCTTCTGTTCCAGATCAAGGTCCAGAAAGCGAAGGTCTCGAGCGCGAAGGGGCCGAAGCCGAAAAACCCCAGCACCGGCATCTCGAAAATACGGGGCATATCCGGGATGGGGATCGTGTAGATCCATTTCGTATAGGCCCAATAGTTCCAAAACTCCCAGAAAAAGCCGCAGATGTAGCCGGCCAGGAGAAGCACCGCTGTTCGGCCGAGATCTCCCTTTTGCCAGTCGCGAAGCAGGGACGGGCGCCCTGCCCAACCATTGATCGGGTCGAGGAGAAAAAAGAGACCGAGCCAGACAGACCAGAAGAAGAGCTTGGGAAATATTAACGGCAGCAGGGAAAGAACGATGCCTGCGACGAAAAAGCCCAGGGGAGCATTGCGCCATCTCCCGGCGAACAAGGGTCGGGTTCGGAGGCCTTGTCTCGCCCGGGGCAGGAAGGCGAGCAGGTCTGTTGTCTCGTACAGCGCCGGGATGACCGTGGCGAAAGAGATTATTTTCATGGGAATCTCGATCCATTTTTCCGGCGGGCCATTGATATAGACCCAGTTCTGAACGATCAGGTTGTACCACTCGAAGAAATACCAGTAGAGGGCCGAAATCGGCAGCATCAGGAGAAGCTCCCGGCGGCGGTGGAGGATCAGGGAGCGGCCCTGGAGGCGCAGGTTCAGCCAGTCGCCGATCAAAATATAGCCGTACCAGAATAACGGGAAGACGTATTGGGACCACGGGAGAATATGGACGAAAGCGAGCCCTTCGCCCAAAATGATGAACAAGACGCCGAGAGGTGCAAATAAACGCATGGAGGCCTGCGAGGCTCTTGTCTATTGTCCGACTTCTGTTGTTTAATGTCCATACAGACCGTTGAAAAAGGCCCATCTGCCGTCAGCCGGCCTGCGAGTCCCTCTCAGGTCCGATGCGATAGAACTGTGGTACGCTGAACCGAAGATACGCTTGATGCTCCTCGGCTGACGCATCGGCCCTTCGATAGCCCCCCAGGCCGGCGGTTATGATGGACGCGCTCAACGCGCGCCTCGCATCTGGGACCTTTTTGACCGGTCTGGGATGAGGGTTTTCGACACCCTCCCGTAAAGGGGGACAGCAAAGAACGAGGAGCGAAGCATTGAGCACGGATAACCATTTTAGTGAGGAGTTGGAGATCGCCCTGAAGGCTGCCCGCGAGGCGGGGGCGATCATTATGGCCCTTTTTGGGAAGGAGTACCGGGTAGAAGAGAAAGGGAAGGGCAATCCTGTCACCACGGCGGACCTCGAGGCCAATCGCCAGATCCATGAGATTATTCGGGCGCGCTATCCCGATGACGGGTGGCTCTCCGAGGAGGATAAAGACGATCTCGCCCGCCTGCGGGCCGCGCGCGCATGGGTGGTCGATCCCATAGACGGCACCAAGGAGTTCATCGCCGGGGTGCCTCAGTTCGCGGTTTCCATCGGCTTGGTGCTGGAGGGGCTTCCGGTTCTGGGAATCGTCTACAACCCGGCCAAGGAAAAACTCTACCACGCCGTCAAAGGGGGCGGAGCGCTTCTCAATGGCCGGCCGATTCATGTCTGTCAGCGCCAAGAGATGCAGGGCGCCTCTCTGCTGGTCAGCCGATCCGAGCCGCGGCGGAAGTTCCAGCCGTTCGCCGATATGTGCCGGCTGGAGCCCATGGGCAGCATCGCCTATCGCCTGGCGATGGTCGCCGCGGGCGAGGGCGACGGCACGCTTACCTTCCGCTCGCTGCGCGAGTGGGACGTCTGCGCCGGGGTGGCGATCGTGGAGGAGGCGGGCGGGGTTGTGGTTGACGGAGGAGGCCGAAGGCTCCTCTTCAATCAGGAAGATACCCGGCACCGGGCGATCGTGGCCTCCAACGGGCTCCTGGTTCATAGCCTGCAGGGGATGCTGGCGAAAATTTTGTCCGAGAACGGGTGAAAATTTTTCCTGACTCAGCTATTGTGCGCGGATCGGTGAAGGAATGGGCCGCTGTGCTTATTGCGGAGATCGGGTGGGGTTCTGGTCCAAGATGTGCATGGACTGCAAGAAACTCCTGGCCCGCGTCGGGGAAATGAGAGGGCGCGTGGGCTACGGAGAGTTTCTCGACGGGCTGGCAGGCACCGGCGTCCCCAAGGAAAAGATCGCGGTTTTTCTCCAGGCCGACCCGGACGGCAAGGGGAGCGTTCAGGATCAGGTGACCGCAGAAATGACCAGCGAGCTTATGAGAGTCATGGGGCTCAAGGGGAGCCAGAGCCCTGAAGGGGTAAAGCAGATTCGGAAAATACTCGATAAAGAATCGAAGTAGTTATTCGCATATTCGTTATTGGTCTATTCGCGAATCGCGTCAACGAGCAACGGGCAAGAGTCAACTAATAACTAGTAACCAGTAACTAATAACCAGTCTCCCGGCTGCCGTGACTTTAATCATCTACCTTTCCCTCCTGTTCTTATTTCTATACCTCGTGGGATTGTCCCTCCGGAGATATTTGTTTCTCCGGGAGAAGGCCAGGATGGAGCGCGAGAGCAGGCGCGGCGGAAG
>MGSR01000154.1 GCA_001798565.1 Deltaproteobacteria bacterium RIFCSPLOWO2_12_FULL_60_16 | reverse complement strand
ATCACTCGCTCATTACCGCCGCCGAGCTCGAAAGGCGCCACAAGGTGAGCGTCGGGAAAAACTTCCAGGCCTTTTTGGAGCGCGGCAGGGCGGCCCAGCAAGGTGGCGCCGGCAAACAGAGTGTCCCGCTATGGCAGCGCCTGGATCAGGTCCCGGTCCCGGTGCTCTTCATCTACGGCAAGCAGGACCGCGGCTCGGCGGCGGAAAGGGCCGGCTTGGCCAAGCAGCGCTATCCCCGTCTCAACATCCACGTGATCGACCGGTGCAAACATCTCGTCCAGTGGGACGCCGCCTCCGACTTCGAGACCCTCTGCGGAAGATTCCTTACATCGTAAATCCCTAGGTTCGTTCGGGGACTCGCCTCGCTTCACGGAGCGACCGAGGGGAGCGCGCATGAGGCTGCGGACGTCCGACTGGGAAGCTTCGGTTAAAGCACAGGTCCATCGGCCGCAGCCGAGAGCGCGTTCCCCGAGGGAGCTACGCCATCGGCTGCGCTCGGAAGCGTTGCCCCCGCGGTTTTTCACCGAGACCTCCCTTCCCTCCTTGATACCGAACTCCGAGTAGAGTAAAAAATAATCTCAAAGGTGATTTCATGGATGCCGGAGAATTTACTTCTTCTCAGCTCGCCGAGCTCCTCCGGGACGCGCGCGCCAGGACGCTTGCGCTGGTCGCCGACCTGAGCGACGAGCAGATGATCGGTCCGCGGCTGCCGATCGTAAATCCGCCGCTCTGGGAGATCGGCCACGTGGCGTGGACCCAGGAATTCTGGCTCCTGCGCCATCTGGGCAAGCGCGGGCCCCTGCTCGAGGGCGGGGACGCCCTGTACAATTCCACCGAGGTCGCGCACGACACCCGCTGGGATCTCTCTCTCCTTTCCAGAGAAAAAACCCTGGACTACATGCAGACTATCCTGAATCAGGGGGTCGAATTCCTGATCAGCAGGAAACCCGACAAAGAGACCGCCTATTTTCCATGGCTCGTGATCTTTCATGAAGACATGCACGACGAGGCAATCGCCTACACGCGGCAGACTTTGGGATACCCGCCGCCGCGCTGGAGCATTCCGTCCGGCGTTAATCCTGATATGGAAGGCGGACCCCTGGCCGGTGATGCCAAGATCCCGGGCGGGAGCTTCCCGCTAGGGGCGACGCCCGACTTCCCCTTTGTCTTCGACAACGAGAAATGGTCGCATGTGGTTCAAGTAAAGCCTTTCCGCATCGCCCGCGCGCCCGTTACCAACGCGGAGTTCGCCGCTTTCGTCGACGACGGCGGGTATCGAAGAGCGGAGTTCTGGAGCGAAGCGGGATGGCGCTGGCTCCAGTCCGGCGGCTCGCCCGCGCTCGAGGCGTCGTTCGCGAAGTTTTTCAACACAAATCAGGAACACAGGCCGAACTCCTCGCCACGAAACATCGAACATCCGGTCTATTGGCAGCGCGGCCTCCATGGCCGCTGGTGCCAGCGCGTGTTCGACGCCCTGGTGGCGCTTGGGGAGCATCTGCCCGTTCTCCACGTGAACTGGTACGAGGCCGAGGCCTACTCAAACTGGGCCGGGCGGCGGCTGCCGACAGAGGCGGAATGGGAGATGGCGGCCTCTTGCGAGCCGGACGCCGGCGGCCGGGGGATCGGTCAGCGCAAACGGCTCTTTCCATGGGGCGATGAGCCGCCCACCGCAGAGAGGGTCAACCTCGACTGCTGCTTCACGGGCTGCTTGGAGGTCGGCGCCCTGCCCGCCGGCGACAGCGCCTTTGGCTGCCGCCAGATGATCGGCAACGTCTGGGAGTGGACCGCCAGTGACTTCAGGCCTTACCCCGGCTTCGTCGCCGATCCTTATAAAGAATACTCCCAGCCGTGGTTCGGGACGCACAAGGTCCTGCGCGGCGGCTGCTGGGCCACGCGCTCGCGGCTCATTCGCAATACCTGGCGCAACTTCTACACCCCGGACAGACGCGACGTGTGGGCAGGATTTCGCACCTGCGCAAAATAGCATCTCATGATAATCGAATTGATCACCCCGGCCTTGGCCGGCGCCAGAAACGGAAACGGCATCACCGCCCTGCGCTGGGCGCGCCTTTTGAGACAGATGGGACATAAGGTCTTCATGGAAAAGGCTTATGGCGGCGGGAGCTGCGACCTGATGATCGCCCTGCACGCCCGACGCAGCTTCCAATCGATCCGCCGCTTTAAAGAGGCGCATCCGCGCCAGCCCCTTATCGTCGTCCTGACCGGGACCGACCTTTACCGCGACATACGGATAGACTCCGACGCGCGCGAGTCGCTCGAGCTCGCCACCCGGCTCATCGTTCTGCAATCGATGGGCGTCGAGGAGCTGCCGCGGCGGCTGCGCGCAAAAACCCGCGTCATCTATCAGTCGGCGGCGCAGGTCGACGGGCGAGGCTCCCCGGCGGCCGGCGCTCTCTTCAAGGTCTGCGTCATCTCCCACCTGCGTCCCGAAAAGGATCCGCTGCGCACGGCGATGGCGGCCAGACAACTGCCGGCATCGTCGCGCGTGCAAGTCCTGCACATAGGCCGCCCGCTGACCGGTGAAATGAATAAGCGGCTGCGCGCCGAGGCCGCGCGCAACCCCCGCTTTCATTGGCTGGGAGAACTGCCTCACTGGAAGACACGGCAGGTCTTGGCCGGCTCCCACCTGCTCTCGGTGACCTCGCGCATGGAAGGAAGCTCCAACGCCCTGTCTGAGGCGATCGCCTCCTCCGTGCCTGTCGTTGCTTCTCGAATCCCCGGACTCATCGGCACTTTGGGGAAAAACTACCCCGGTTATTTCCCCGCGGGAAAAACCCGCGCCCTGGCCCGCCTCCTGCGACGGGCGGAATCCGACCCGCGCTTTTATCGTAGCCTGAAAGCCCATTGCGCCCGCCTGCGGCCTCTGGTCGACCCCAAAAGCGAGCGCGCTGCGTGGAGACGCCTGCTACAAGAAATCGGGAACTGAGGATAGCGGATCTCTATCCACTATCCTCTATCTTCGAGCCTTCGTGGACCCACTTCCTCACCCACGGGAGCAGCGCATAAGCGGGCAGGGACAGTAAAAAGGTGAAGGCGAAATAATTTCCGTAACCGAGCCGTTCCGCGCCCACACCGCTCACCCCGCCCACCAATCGTCCCGCCAGCGAAAAGACCGAGGATAGAAAGGCGTACTGGATCGTCGCGTGCTCCTTGTCGCAGACATTCATCAGAAAGGCGAGAAAGGCCGCCGTCCCCAAGCCGCCGCTGAAAGACTCGAAGATCGAAGCGCCGTACAGGCCGAAGCGACCCAGGGAAAGCCAGGCCACCAGGGCATAGCCGAGATTGGAAACCGCCTGCAGCAGGCCGAGCACCCAGACGCCGCGGAAAGTCCCGTAGCGCGAGACGAAGGCGCCGCCGGCGAGAGCCCCGGCGAGGCTCAGTATGATACCGAAGGTGGTCGGGACCAGCCCGATCTCGAAGACCGATCTGCCCTGATCCACCCAGAACGGCTTGACCATCGGGCCGATGGCGAACTCCCCCAGTTTGTAAAAAAGCACGAATAACACCAGCGGGACGGCATTCCAGTTCCCGATCCAGCCGACAAAGCCGGCGAGCCATTGCTCGCGCGCCTGCCCGGGCAGATCGAGTCGGGGCACAAAGAAAACCGCAAGGGCCAGGAGAGCGAAGATGACCGCCGCAAGCAGATAAAGCAAGGTCAACTGCAGTACGGCGGCGAGAAAGACCATGCCGCCGCCGACCAGCACCAGCGCCACGCGATAGGCCGAGGCGCGCACCCCGTTCGCCGCCCCCTCCTCCTCCCGGCTGATCAGTCCGACGCTGTAAGAGTCGATCGCGATGTCCTGCGTCGCCGAGAGCGTCGTCAGCGCCAGGAGGAGGAAGACAACGATCCATCCCGGATGGCCGACATCGATAAAAGGCAAAAGGCCGACCACCAGCGCGACCGCCAGCATGCAGGCCGCAACCCAGATCCGCCGATCGCCGTAGCGGTGCACCAGTGGGGACCAGAGGACTTTGAGCGAATAAGGCAGCTCGAGCAGGCGCAAGCCGCCGATCGCCCTGAGCGAAACTCCATGAATACGAAAGTAGACCGGCAGGACCTCCCACAGAATCGCCGGCGGGCTCCCCTGGATGAAGTAGAGCAAGGCCACGGTCCCAAGCTTGCGCCGGGATTCCGTCGGCAGCCGCTCCGCGCCCAGGAGTGTCCAGAAATTGAGCTTCATGGCGGTTTGGCCCGCGAAAAATACTCCGAAAAGCCCTAACAGATCTTGCCGGGGATATAAAGAGAGCCGCCTCGCTCTATTTTCATCAAGTCTTAACCGTCCCGTCATTCCACCGTCAGCTTCAAGCGCTAATTGTTGCCGCAGGAGGGTAACAGCCGGCGCGGATCCGGCGTCAAGGCAAACCTATGAAGTCTCGCTGCCGAGGACCGTAACGGAGAATTCACGGTCTGGTAACGTGCCCGTAACAATTTGGCGTTAGTTAATTGGGAGGAAATCACATGGGTAAAAACGCGTTTGTATCAGCGCTTGTAATCTTTCTGGCTGCGGCCACCTTGGCCCACGCCCAGGTCGTCAAGATCGACGGCTCCAGCACGGTTTTTCCAATAACCGAAGCGGTGGCCGAGGAGTTCCAGAAGGCAAAAAGGGGCAAGGTGAAAGTCACCGTAGGGATCTCCGGCACCGGCGGGGGCTTCAAGAAGTTCTGCCGTGGCGAGACCGATATCAGCGATGCTTCCAGACCCATCACTTCCAAGGAAATCGCCGCCTGCAAGGAAGCAGGCATTCAGTACATCGAACTGCCGGTCGCCTTCGATGCCCTCACCGTGGTCATCAACCCCAAGAACGACTGGGTCTCCACTTTGACCGTGGCAGACCTCAAGAGGATGTGGGAGCCCGCTGCTCAGGGCAAAATCACCAACTGGAATCAGGTTCGTCCCAACTGGCCGAACGCCCCGCTCAAGCTTTTCGGACCCGGGGCGGACTCTGGAACGTTCGAGTATTTTACCGAGGCCATCGTGGGCAAGGCCAAATCCAGCCGCGGCGATTTTACGGCCAGCGAAGACGATAACGTGCTTGTCCAGGGAGTCGCGACTGACAGGAATGCCCTCGGTTACTTCGGCTTCGCCTACTACGCGGAGAATACCAAGACCCTCAAGGCTGCAGCTATTGACGACGGCAAGAGAGCGGTCTTGCCCTCGGCAAAGAGCGTCGAAGACGGAAGCTACCAGCCTTTGTCGCGGCCTATCTTCATCTACATAAGCAAGAAATCCGCAGGCAAGCCTGAGATAAAAGAGTTCGTGGAATTTTACCTCAAGAATGCGCCCAAGCTGGTCCAGCAGGTCAAATACGTCTCGCTTCCGGCGCAGGCCTACAGCCTGGGTCTCAGTCACTTCCAAAAAGGGAAAGTCGGGACTGTCTTCGCAGGCAAGCCGGAGGTCGGCGTTCGCATCGAAGACCTTCTCAAGCGCGAGGCCAAGTTCTAGGAACCTATTGGATCGAATAGCTCGAAGGGGCGCCATCTGGGCGCCCCTTCGGCACAGTGACGGATCTCTAAACTACCCAAGACTGATGGCCGTACCTTCGCCACCTGAAACAGGATACCTGGGGCAAGCAGAAATCTCTGGCTTTCTTGCGTCGCGCTTGACCCGGCAGCGCGTCAAAGAGCGCTTGATCGAGTTTTCCATGTTTCTTTGCGCGCTATCCTCGGTCGCCATTACCTTGGGAATCGTCGGCACACTGCTCCTGGAATCGTGGCACTTTTTTGCCAACGTCTCTCTTCTGGACTTTCTCACCGACACTCAGTGGACCGTGCTGTTCGAGAATCCGCGCTACGGGATCATGCCGCTCGTGGCCGGCACCGTCGTGACATCTGGTGTGGCGCTGCTGGTGGCGCTCCCCTTGGGCACCGTCATTGCCATTTACTTGAGCGAGTACGCCAACGCGCGCGTTAGAGAGATATTGAAACCCATCCTGGAACTCCTGAGCGCCGTTCCCACCGTCGTGTTCGGTTATTTCGCCTTTCTCTTCGTGACCCCGATCCTCCAGAGCTTTCTGCCGAATCTACCGGGCTTCAATATGCTGAGCGCCGGGATCGTGATCGGCATTATGATCATTCCATACGTAAGCTCCTTGAGCGAGGATGCCATGAAGGCCGTGCCCGTTCATATTCGGGAGGGCTCTTATGCGATGGGGGCAACGCGTCTTCAGACGGCGGTGAGGGTTCTCATTCCGTCGGCTTTCTCCGGCATTGCGTCCGCTTACGTCTTGGGATTCTCCCGGGCCGTCGGAGAGACCATGGTGGTTGCGATCGCAGCGGGACAGCAACCTAACCTTACGCTCAACCCCATGGAGGGGGCGGCCACGATCACCGCCTACATCGTTCAGGTCAGCCTGGGAGATCTACCCCACGGCACCATCGCCTATCAGAGCATTTTCGCAGCCGGCCTGACGCTGATGGTGATGACCCTTGTTTTCAACATCGCCGGTTACCTTCTCCGCAAACGCTTCCGGGAGATTTACTGAAGATGGGAGATATAGAAATCAG
>MGSR01000153.1 GCA_001798565.1 Deltaproteobacteria bacterium RIFCSPLOWO2_12_FULL_60_16 | reverse complement strand
GTAACTGTTTCTGGCGGCCAAAAGAGCGCGGTAACCGTGAAAGGCGTCAAACATGGCCGGCCCCATCTCGGGGAAATCACACAAGAGATCAAGCTTGGCAATGATCTGGTCCTGGACTGCGACAGGAAGGGCTTCCAGATCTTTTTGGGCCCTTGGCAGGAGTTTAACCTTTCTTGGCACGCTTAGCCCTTTTCGCTTTAAACTCCTCTAGCTCAATGCCCTTTCCGGCTTTGGAGTCCCGCTCAGCCTCCGCCAACCTCTCCCGCCAATCCGGTTGGCCCATCTCTTCCAGGGTCGCGATCATCCCCTCGTAGTCTTCGTAGTTGACCAAGAAGGCAGCAGGCCTGCCTCTTTGAGTTATGATCACGGGGTCGCGGGTTTTTTTTACGCTCTCCACGATCTTCTTAGCCCGCGTCTGAAGGTCCGAAATAGGTATGATCTTTTCCATCGAATCCCCCCATCAGAAATATATGCAAGTATATATCTGGATATATATTTAAGTCAAGGTGCGATGACCTATCCAAGTCGACTTCTTCCTGGAGCGTGATGGCATTGTCTACCGCTTTTACTATCCGGCAGATTTGGTGTATTTTGAACTTTGTGAAGAGTCATCCAAAAGAGGCTGTTGAGCAGGGTTTTGAGCAGGACCGTCAAGACTACTGGGCAATGCGGGGCGAGTTGCTTGGGAAGTATCCGGGCAAGTGGGTCGCCGTGCATAGCGGGTGCGTGGTGGCGGTTAGTGACGATCCGTTGTCGATTATGGAGCAGGCGTTGGCCGAAGACGGGTACGCATATACGAATAAAGTGGGTGAAGAAGACAAAATCGCGGTTCGCCAGCGGCGGGTCTCGTTTCCCTACGACAACACTTATTCTCCGATGCCGATTCCACGGATTACGGCAGCGTTACGCAACTTCCCGCACTGATTACAGCCCTGGGGCGTAGAGGGTCTCCGGCAGGCCTCGGACGTATTCCAGCGCCTCGCCGAGCGGGATCACATCCGCGTACTTCATGTTCATGTCGAAGAGGTTAGTCTTATGCGAGGCCTGGCCCCGGTCAAAGACGCACTCCTCGACCACGCAGACGCGGAAGTTATAAGAGAAGGCGTCGATCGTGCTCGCGCGCACGCAGCCGCTGGTGGTGCAGCCGGTGACCAGGACAGTATCGGCATGGACTTCATTAAGCATGCTCACGAGCGGGGTGCCGAAGAAGGCGCTGGGCTTCTGCTTCCGGATCAAAACGTCTCCATCCAGAGGCGCGATCTCCGCGACGATGTCGTTTCCCTTTGCCCATTCCTTGCCCATATCTTCCCCGCCCCGGCTGTTCTTTCCGTGCCAGCGGCCGAAGGCCACGGGGCTTCCCCCTTCGTGGCCGGTCGTATAGAAAGTCGGAAGCCTCTTTTTACGCGTCTCGTCGAGCAGCTCGCGGATGTGGTGGACCCCCTGCCAGCCCTCCTCGCCGCAGCTGTTGCGAAAATGCTCAATCGACTTGAGGATCGGCTCGGGCTTGTCGCCCACGAAGTTGTAGTTCATGTCGATGACCAGGAGCGCGGGCCGCTGGCCGAATCCAGCGCGCTTGCCATAACCGGACTTGGCAAAAACTTCTCTATCCCGCGGGGTCAATGTATCGTCCCAAATAGCCATGGGTTTTTTCCTCCCTCAAGTCGCCTCCTAGATAACAGATGGCCCGGTCCTGTCAAGCACCCGTCTTACCGAAGCCCTGCGCTGGTTTGACTACAGATCCAACCGGCCATATAAAACATCCATGTTCAAAAGAAAATTACGGGCTCTCTTGTTGATCGTTTGGGCGCTTATTCCAAGCGGCTGCACGCTGCCGGTTTGGACCGGAGGCGAAGTCCCTTTTATCCCTACGCCGCCTGAGGTGGTGGACCGGATGCTCGAGCTGGCCGGGGTGAAACGGGGAGACGTGGTCTATGATCTCGGCAGCGGTGACGGCCGGATCGTCATCCGGGCGGCGAAGAAATACGGCACGCGCGGCGTAGGAGTGGAGATCGATCCCGATCTGGTGCAGCGCGCGCGCAATAACGCCAAAGACGAAGGGGTCAGCCATCTGGTGGAGTTTCGCGAGCAGGATGCCCTCACCGTCGACGTCTCATCGGCGACCGTGGTAACCCTCTACATGCTCCCCGAGTTCAACTTGAAGCTCAGGCCGATCCTCTGGCGGCAGCTCAAGCCGGGGGCGCGCGTGGTCTCGCACGATTTTCCCATAGAGGGTTGGACGCCGGTAAGGGTCGAGCGCATGCGGGGCGATCTCATCCATGACCACACGCTCTTCCTCTGGCGGATTGACGAGAAGCCCCGTTGACCCGCCTTCGAACAGAGCGGCTGCCGCCGCGCTTGCTCAGGTTAGACCGTAAAGACGCAGGGCGTTTTTCTCCAGGATGCTCGCCTTGGCGGCCGCGCTGATATCTTTTCTCTCCCGCAGCTCGCGGGCGGCAAAGCGCTCGCGGTCCCCATGCGGCATGTCCGAGCCGAAGACAATCTGTCCCTCACCCACCAGCTCGATCACCTGAGGCAGCAGCGCGTCCTCCACCTCCGCGCTGAAGTAGAGCGTTTCCCTGCGGACATAGTCCATCGGCGGCAGCTTCTCTTTGGGGGCTGTCTCCGAGACCACGTGGGCGAGGTTCTTGGTTGAATGCTTGAAGCGATGCTCCAGCCGGTCGAGCATGAAGTGGATCCACAGCGAGCCGGCCTCGAGAAAAACGATCCTGAGATTCGGGAAGCGATCCAGCACCCCGCCGCTGATCAGAGAGACAAAGCCCATCAGCACGGGCATGAGGAAGGCGATGACGCCCGAGGGATAGATGTGGGTAAAGAGATTATTGATCGACGGGCAGGCCCAGCCGACGTGCACCGCCAGGGTTAATTTTTCTTCGGCTACGGCCTCGTAAAAGGGAAGAAGGCTCGGATGGTCCAGCAGACGATCGCCGGCGGTCCCTAGGATCATCATGCCCACCGCGCCCAGACGCTTCGCCTCATGCACGGCGCGCACGGCCCCGGGGATGTCGTCTAGGTTGACCACCCCTACCCACTTCAGGCGCCCGTTGCCCGACAACCGGTCGCCCAGCCAGCGGTTGTAGGAGGAGCAGAGCGCGCTCATGTAGGGCACATTGGAGCTGAGCGGGTAGGCGAGAAAAAGCGTCGGATAGAGCACCTGGACGGCGATATCCTCTTCGTCCATGATTTTTAAGCGCGCGTTAAGGTCGCTGAGCTCCATGCTCTCGAGGCTGTCGGGCTTTCGCGCCGCGTGTTTGGTCGGCTTGCCGTCGTAGCTGACGGGTGTTCCCAGATTGTGGCAGCCGCGCCCGACGCGCCGGGGAAAGAGCTGCTCGTCGATCATCCAGTAGGCGAGCCCGTCCATCCCGATCACGCGCGGCCGCTGGGAGCGGAATGCCGGATCTAAATATTTGTCGCTGAAAGTCGCCGGATTCTCTTCGACGTGACCGTCGGCATCGATGACGCGCATGGCATCCTCTCTCCTTTCGCATTTCTGCAATGCTTATAACAATCTCCTTTGGGCCGGGTCAATCATGCCGGAGCGCTCGCGGCTGCGGCCCACCGGCGTCTCGGGGAAGAGAGCCTTCCGGCCGCGGGCTGACAAGCAGACCGGAAGCGGCTTTCGGGCGCGATGCAATAGAGAAGTTTGGGACCTCCCTATCCTCTTGGCTCACCGTCTCGTCGGCTGGAACTCTAGCTGCTCGCCTCAGGCAGCATCGAAACTCGCCCATAAGACAAATACGGGCTCAGACAGTCGATGCTGCTATCCTCGGCTCGCAGAGAGTTCCGACGCCGCCGAGCCGATGTTCGCTTACGAGGACAGGGAGGTCCCTGAGAGGAAGAGGTCTGTACTTTGGTGGGCGGAGGTGAAGAGTCGGGGGAGAGGAGCCTGACGGACGCAGCAGCCCGGGGGCGGATTGAGGGCGCGATGCACCAGACGTGCAGTTTCAAGCGTATGTGCCGGTTCAGCGTACCACGTCTCTATTGCATCGCGCCCGAAAGGCGCTTCCGGGCTGCGGTGACGCCGCGGCCGGAAGGCTCTCTTCCCCTCGACGCGCTTCCTCTGCATGTTAGTCCCAGGGCCGGAAGGAGAGAGCTGGCTTCGTAGACGGGGCTGTTGCACGGGAATTGGAATTCGAGTTAGAGTCGCCTCCAAACATCAGGGGAGGTCGTAATTATGGCCAAGCTGGCATCTCAACTTACCTTTGGTCCCGCCGTAGCGGACTGGCAGCAGCGCTTGAACGTGGAGCGCATGCGGCAATACCGGGTGGAGCGGGCCAGGAAGATCATGCGCAAGAACGGGATTCCAGTGCTGCTCGAAGCCAGCGGGACGAATATCCGCTATCTGACGGGGCTTCGCGGGTTTGCCTATCCGATGTGCCGCTTTGTGCTCTTTTTCGCCGAGCATGACCCCGTCATGTATGAGCACAACGGCTATTACCATATGATGCCCGATCAGGCGCCATGGATCAAAGAATGGCGCCCGGCTCGGTCCTGGCTCACCGGCGCGTGCGGTCTGGAGGCCGCTCAGGATGAGGCAAAACAATTTGCCGCCGATATCAAGAGCGAGCTTCAAAAGCGCGGCCTGCTCGGCGAGAAGCTGGGCCTTGGCGGATTCGACGGCCTGGCGCGCGAAGCCTTGATGAACGCCGGTATCAAGAACTTCGTGGATACGCGGGCGACCATGCTGGAAGCGAGATCGATCAAAAATCAGGACGAGATCGATTGCCTGAAGACGGCGGCGGCCATCGTGGACGGAGTCTGGTTCCGCGTCTGGGAAAAATTAAAGCCCGGGATCAAGGATACCGATCTGGCGACGGTCGCGTCGGCCGCGGGGTATGAGTACGGCGCCGAAACCGCGATTCCCGGCGGCTGGCGCACCGGACCGAACACTTTTGACCGCGCCTTCCATCAGTCGAGCCGGATCATCCAGGTGGGCGATTTGGTCTATGGCTCTCTCTGCGGCCTCATGTATATGGGGTATGGCACCTGTACCTACCGGACCTTCATCGTGGGCAGGAAGCCGACGGATAAAGAGAAGGACTGGTACAAGCGGGTGGTGGATCGGCTAACCGCGATCATCGACGAGATAAAGCCCGGAAAGACGACGGCAGACGCCGCCAAGCATTTTCCTCCGGCATCGACCTGGGGCTACAAAGAAGAGGTGGAGGTGCTCGCGAGCGAGATCGGCCACGGTATCGGGCTGGGTGGCGGGGGCAGCAGCGGATACGATATGCCGATCATCAACCGGCAGTGGTCGCTTAAATTTCCCCAGGTTTTCGAGGAGGGAATGACCATCGCTGTCGAGGGCCGAGAGGGTGAGAGGCGGGTCGGCGGAGTCAGGCTGGAAAATATGGTGGTGGTGACCAAGGACGGCGCCGAGATCATGGATAGATTCCCGCGCGATGAGATCCAGGTCGCGCCGAGATAAAAACAGGAGGCCTTTATGCCGGAGTTGCGGTGTCTGACCATCGCGGCTGAAGAGCCAAAGCGGCTGGCTGATTTCTATCGCAAGGTCTTCGAGCTGAAAACGGTCTCGGAGGAGGACTCTCTGATCCGTCTCTCGGATGGGGTCTTCACGCTCGCCCTGCTCAAGCGGCGGGACGAAGGCTCGCGGGGCCTCCATGCCGGCGGCTTTCGCGTGGAGGATTTGGACAAGGTAAAGCAGAAAGCCGAAAAAGGCGGCAAGGCGTCTCCGCACGGCGAGTGGCAGGTGGCGGACCCCGATGGGAATCTCATCGATCTTTCAGGAAAGGGATTCGGCGCTGCGCAGGAGAAAAGCCACTTCCCTATTCGCCATCTCGCGCTTTACACCGGAGATCCTAAGAGACTGGCCGATTTTTACGGCGGCGTTTTCGAAATGAAGGAGGTCGCGTACTCGGATCGCTCCTCGATTTTCGTTTCGGACGGCTATTTCAATGTCGCCTTGCTCTACCAGCGGGTGGGCGAGGAAAAAAACGGTTTCAACCATTTCGGGTTTCATGTTCAGGACCTTGATGAGATGCGTGATCGGGCGGAGGGGGCGGGGGTGCGCAGGGGGGCGAAGCGGCCGGACCGCATTCCCTACGCCGAGTACCGTCTTCATGACCCGGAGGGAAATGGCATCGACATATCCGTCAAGGGCTGGAAGGTTTGAGCAGGCCGGTGAAAAGGGTTCGCTCGGGGACTCGCCTCTCGCGCCGAAGGCAATAGACCTCTGCTTATGTCGAACCGTTCAGTCTCGATGCCTTCGGCTTGTTCGG
>MGSR01000152.1:3699-5097 GCA_001798565.1 Deltaproteobacteria bacterium RIFCSPLOWO2_12_FULL_60_16 | reverse complement strand
TCGTCCAGCTCCATCACGTGGCCATCCGCGTCTATAATTCGATAATCAGACATCGAAACCTCCCTGCAATTCGCGCTTTACGTTCCCCTGGTGTTCTCCGTAAAGAGTTCTTCGACGGTAAGCGGCCGGGCCAGCATCCCTTGCTCCCGGGCAAACTGAATCATGCTCTCCACGTCGTGGCGGTTTTCGCTGAGTCCCTGATAAAAGGGATCCTTGCCGAAAAATTTCCGTTCCTCCTCCAGGTATAACCTTGCCCAGGCGAAGCTCAACCGATGGGGCTGCTGCATGAACTCGTTGTATAGCCTCTTCGACTGCATGAAGGCCTCGTAGAGGCTCGTCGCTACCCAGGGGTCGCGGTCGAGAATCTCCTTCTTGATGACGATGGGGTGCATGATCGGAAATATCCGGGTTTTTTTGTAGTACTCCCGTTCCTCTTTGTCGAACTCAGGGAAAAGTCTCTCGACCGTGCCCTTGCCCTGGAGCCATGCCTGGGGCAGGTCCGGCTCCACCTCGGCGTCGACTTCGCCAGCAACTAAAAGCTCCTCCAGCCGCTTTCCTGCCTCGAGCCGCTCGATCTTGATCGTCGGCGGGAGCTTGCAGCCTACCGGCTCCCGATTCACGATCACCCACGTGACCTCCGTGACGGGGAGATCGTAGGTGTGCATCAGCATTCCCTTGACTACGAGGGCGAGGGTATTTTCATACGTCCTCAGTCCGATCCTGCCGCCCTTGAGGTCCGAGGGCTTCTTGATGCCGGCCCCCGCCCGAATGAAGCAAAACTTGTGGCCGAACATGCGCCGCGGGAAAAAGGGGATCGCCTGGAGCCAGTCGATATCGCGGGCGCGGGCGACCAGGTAGGAGGACATGGAGAACTCACAGGCGTCATACTCGCCGTGATGGACCATGCGCTGGTGGCGGATCCCGCTCTCCACCGTGATGAGGTTAAGGTCGATGCCTTCCGCCTGGACCTTACCCTCGCGCAACGGCTGCAGGTAATCGTAACTGTCGCACGCGACCGTCAATCTCAGCTTAGCCATGCCGTCCCTCCCATTTCTGCCTGGCAACCGCCCCAAAGAGACAACATTTTTATTGCCTCGTCAACTGCCTTTGCAGCGGGTCTCTGAACGACAGCTCCTCCTTCTCCCCAGGGGCCTGCCTGTCCCGGAGCGGCGCTCAGCGCCGGAGGTGTCTCTCGGCTCGACTGAGCTCGCCGAAGTCAAGATCGATGCAATAGCTCCCTCGGGGAACGCGCTCTCGGCTGCGGCCGATAGACCTCTGCTTAACCCGAAGCTTTCCAGTCGGACGTCCGCAGCCTCATTCGCGCTCCCCTCGGTCGCCCCCTAAAGCGAGGGGGCCTGGCGAGCGAGCCGAAAGCACCAGACGTGGAGATTCGGATTA
>MGSR01000152.1:3251-3682 GCA_001798565.1 Deltaproteobacteria bacterium RIFCSPLOWO2_12_FULL_60_16 | reverse complement strand
GTCCCCGAAGCGAGCCTCATTGCTTTGGCCGCGCGAGGCGAGCCCCCGAGCGATCCCTATTGCTTTCGGCGCGCGAGATAAGTCCCCGAACGAACCTTCCAGCCGACCAGACGGTGAGCCAAGAGGGCAGGGAGGTCCCTTTCCTCATTGGACGATGCTTGACGCTTCTAGAATGGCGGTGGTAGATTCCGCCTAGATTTGCCTGGAGGTGTCTTATGGCCGAGCGAGTCTGGGATCGTTTTCTTACCGAGCAGGATAAGGCGCACGTGGCGATGAAGCCGCCCAAAGCGATCGGCTTCGGCAAAAGGCCCGCCTTGCTCCTGATCGACCTCTATCGCTGGGTTTTCGGCGATAAGCCCGAGCCGATATTGGAGTCGATAAAAAACTGGCCGGGGAGCTGCGGCATGGCGGGATGGCAGGCGATTCCCCAT
>MGSR01000152.1:148-3102 GCA_001798565.1 Deltaproteobacteria bacterium RIFCSPLOWO2_12_FULL_60_16 | reverse complement strand
GAAGTTCGATATCATCGACGAAGTCGAGCCGCTTGCCGGAGAGGCGGTCTTGAAAAAACTCTCTCCCAGCGCCTTCTGGGGCACCCCGCTGGTGGGCCACTTGAACCAGTTCGGCATCGATACCGTGATCACCTGCGGCGAGAGCACGAGCGGCTGCGTGCGCGCCAGCGTAGTCGACGGCTGCACCTACCGTTTCCGCATGATCGTGGTGGAGGAGGGCGTCTTCGACCGGCACGAGGCGTGCCACGCGATCAATCTCTTCGACATGAATCAGAAATACGCCGACGTGCTGCCGCTGGCGGAAGTGGTGCAGTATCTCCGCTCGTGGCGCGCCGAGCAGCCGAGCCGGTCCCAGCCCTAGCAGGGTGCTGAAAAAACCCTGTTGGCAGCCTGGTCAAAAAGGGTCGCTCGGGGACTTACCTCGTGCGCCGAAAGCAATACAGTTGTGCTTAATCCGAACCTGCACGACTGGTGCTTTCGGCTTACTCGGTAAGCCCCCTCGCTCTTGAGCAGAAACACCTCGGAGCCAATTGCGCTCGGAGACGGGAACTGCAGATGGAGCAGGCCGGGGGCGGATTGAGGGCGCGATGCATCAGTCGTGCAGTATCAAGCGTATGTCTAGGTACAGCGTAGCACAGGTATATTGCATCGCGGCCGAAAGCCGCTTCCGGTCTGCGTGTCAAGCCGCAGCCGAGAGCGCGTTCCCCGAGGGAGCTATCGCATCGGACCTGAGAGAGCTTCTCGGGCCGGCTTACGGCAGATAGGCCTTTTTCAACAGGCTGCTAGCGCTTGCCCTTGTAGAGGGCGTCGATAAAGCCGCTGTCGTCGAGCTCCTTGACAAAGCTCATGTCGGCGAAGTCCTCCGGCTTAGCCGCCCGCGCCTTCGGATCCTTCTCGCCCAGCTCCAAGAGCGCCTCCTTGATCCCGTCGAGGGGAGGATAGGGTTTGGCCGGCACCAGCCTGGCGAAGAACTGGTAGCTGTCCTCGATGGCATCAACATCGCCGATCCGCATATACTTGGCGATTACCCGCTTGCTGAACTCTTTCTGGGTCTTGTAAACGTAGACCCCTTCGACCAGCGCCCGGGTGAATCTACGCATGGTGTCCCTGCGCTCGCGGAGAAAAGAGCCCAGGGCCGCCACCGGGGTGTTCGGGTAGGCGCTGCCGAAATCCTCCGGCTCGGCAATGATGTTCAGGCGAAGCTTCCGCGCCAGGTTCGTTACCGGCGGCTGGGCGACGAGCCCGGCGACCTGGCCGTTTTGCAGCGCCGCGAGCCTGGTAGGCTGCCCGCCCGGGATCTGAATGATGGCCACGTCGCGGTCCGGCCGCAATCCCCACTTCGTGAGGATCTTGCGCGTCGCGTAGTCCGAGTTGGAGCCGTAACGGCTTACGGCGAGCTTCTTGCCGCGCAGCTCTTCGGGCTTCTTGATGTCGGGGCTCACGATGAGACTGTAGGCGAGCACATTGACGATGCCCGCTATGATCGAGACGTCGGCGCCTCTGAGGCGCGCGGCGATGGGAGAGTTGCCACCGATCTGCGCGACCGGCACTTCGCCGGACATCATCGCCTGGGTCGCCTTCGAGCCTCCGTCCAGGTAGATGAGCGTCGCGTCGAGGCCGTGCTTGTCAAACAACCGGGCCTCCCCGGCGACCCAAGGGACTGCCTGCGCGCCGGCGATGGCGCTCCAGCCGACGATCAGTTTCTCGGCCGCGGCGACCCCGGAAGGCATCGCCAGCGCGCCGAGGAGCATGAGGATAGAAAATGTCATAGGCATACATCTCCAAGCCGTGCTGGTTATCTTACGATCACGATTCACGATCACGCCTGTCGCCTCAGTCGCGGATGTTCTGCACGAACCATTCGAGGGGCAGGGGATGACCCAGCCCCTTGGCCTTGGCGAGCTCATAGGCCTTGCCTCCGACAGCGGCGAACTGCAAACCCTGCGTGCCCTGATTGTTTAGAAACGTGATTTGCCGGTCGCCGGTGCGGCCGGCCCAGCGGCTGGACATGATATCCGGCACGGTTCCGATATTGGCGTTGTCGATCTCGCGCAAGGGCGCGCGCGGCACCTTTTTCTTTTCTTCCTCCGTCCCGGCGAAATAGCCGAACATCCCGTCGCTTCCCCCGAACGTGTTCGGCGGCGGATTCTCGAAGACAAAGGTGGAGCTGCCGAGCCGCGCCATCACATCGGCGCGCGCGAATACGTCCTGCCCGGCCTCGTTGCTGCGCACGTTGGTCACGTGCATGCCGGGCTCGAGCCACTCTCCCTTGATGACCGGCACCAGCGAGTCGGTGGTCATGGCGACGATGTCCGCCCCCTGGACCGCCTTCTGCGGCGAGTCCACCGGCTCGATCTCCACGCCCAGCTTCGCGGTCATCTCCTCGGCGTAGCGGATGCGGTTCTCTCTGGTGGGGCTGAAGACCCGCATGCGCTCGATCGGGCGGACCAGGCTGATCGCCGTGGCATAGGTGCGCGCCATGCCGCCGGAGCCGAGCATGCCCAGCACCTTCGAATCCTTGCGCGACAGGTACTTGGCCCCGAGCCCGGCGCAGGCGCCGACGCGCATGTGCTGGAGATAGCCGTCGTTCATCAAGGCCAGCGGCTCGCCGTTTTTCACGCTCAGGAGAAAGATCAATCCACAGTAGGTGCCGCGCCGGATGCAGTATTTATCTTCCGTTTGGAATTCCCCCTGGCGCTCCCACGCCAGCATGTCGGACTTCATCCGGATGGCGAAGACGCCGAGCTTTCTCGACGCCCCTTCCATGGTGCCCCAGCGGTAGTAGTGCGGCTCCTGAGGCACGTAAAAGTCGATGCGCGGGCGGTAGCCGGCGCGCTGCTCGTTCAGCTCCCGGTAGGCCTCTTCCATCGTCTCCAGGCAGCTCGGCATGTCGAGCACCGCCTGCACATGTTCGTTGGTAAGAAAAATCATCTTACAGGCCCTTCAAAAAGATC
>MGSR01000152.1:0-101 GCA_001798565.1 Deltaproteobacteria bacterium RIFCSPLOWO2_12_FULL_60_16 | reverse complement strand
CGAGCCGGGAGAGCTTCGCGCCGGAGGCGTCTCTCAAGATCGATGCAATAGCTCCCTCGGGGAACGCGCTCTCGGCTGCGGCCGATAGACCTCTGCTTAAA
>MGSR01000151.1:6261-6364 GCA_001798565.1 Deltaproteobacteria bacterium RIFCSPLOWO2_12_FULL_60_16 | reverse complement strand
GTCACCGAGAGAAAAGTGCTGTTCCGTTCGGATATCATGCTGACCCCTTATCTTTCAGGGACCCTGATCGATATCGAGAAAGTCCGGCGATTCATCGAGGAGG
>MGSR01000151.1:0-6205 GCA_001798565.1 Deltaproteobacteria bacterium RIFCSPLOWO2_12_FULL_60_16 | reverse complement strand
ACGGGGGAGGCCCTCAAGAAGGAGAACGCCCAGCCGATCGTCGAGTACTTTGCGAAATACTCGGGAAAATTCATCTGCGCCGCGGCTGGCCACAACCACGAGGCGCTGCTTGCCGCGTACGGCTGTGGCGCCGTGGATCTGTCGAAGGCCGAGCACAAAACGGTGCTCGATGTCGATATGGGAGGCGGCACGACGAAATTCTCGCTGGTGGAAAACGGGGTGGTCACGCAAACGGCCTCGATCAACGTCGGGGCCCGCCTGATCGCCTTTGACGATGCGGATGTGGTGACGCGCATCGAAGATGCCGGAAGGACCCTCATGAAGGAGCTCGGCCACAGCGTGGAGCTCGGCAGAAAAGTCAGCAAGAAGCAGAAAGAGGACTTCGCGGCCTTGATGGCGCAGATCCTCTTTGAGCTGATCGAGCGCGGCCCTTCGACCCCATTGGCGAAACAGCTCATGGTCACCCCGCCGTTCAGGAACTACAGCGTGAATCAGGTCGACCATATCGTCTTTTCCGGGGGCGTCTCCGAGCATGTCTACGACCGCGATCCCACCTCCTACGGAGATGTCGGCCCGATCTTGGGCAAAAATATGCGGGACTATCTCAAGAGGCTTCCCAAGAAGGAGATGGTGCGGGAGCCGATGGAGGGAATCCGGGCGACGGTTATCGGGGCGGGCGAGTACACGGTGCAGGCGAGCGGAAATACCAGCTACATCTCGAATCCCAAGGTCTTGCCGATTCACGGCTTGAAGGTCGTCCGGGCATCGTTGAGGCAAGGCCGGCCCGTGCGTGAGGCGCTGAAGCAGGCGCTGGCGAAGTTCGACCTCACCTCTTTTACCTCCGGACTCGCCCTCTCCTTGTCTCTGGACGGACAATTGGATTATAAGATTGTCAGGGAGGTGGCCGAGGGGGTGGCCGCGATCTGTCAGGGCCCGGAGTCCGGTAAGGACCCGCTCTATCTGGCGCTGGATCTCGATGTGGCAAAATCGCTCGGCGCTATATTGAAAGAGGAGCTCAAGCTGGACCGGGAGATTATCGCCATCGACGGCATCGAGGTGGGCGACCTGGATTACATCGACATCGGCGAGCCCATGGGGATCACCGAGGTCATTCCCGTAACCGTCAAGTCTTTGATGTTTCCCGGCGCCAGGTTGCATTAGAAAGAAATCGAAATAGCGAAGGAGAAGCACTTATGGCGAAGCCTGCATTCAAGCCGCAACGGACCATGTGGAGTAAAAAATATACCTACGACTACTGGATGGAATCTACACGCGTTCCGGTCCATACGGGTTTCTTTATAGACGACCTGAGGACGGTGAAGCTCGGCTGGTGGGAGGAGCGCCAATGCCAGAGCGCCTTTATCCAGCTCATGGGCTCGGAGGGAGTGAGCTCCAGCCGCGTCACGGAGATTGCCGCAGGCGAAACCACTCGTCCCCTGAAGTTCTCTCTTGATGAGATCGTATATGTCGTCTCGGGAAGAGGCCTCACCACCATCTGGTATGATAACGGCAGCGCCAAGAAGAGCTTCGAGTGGCAGCAGCACAGCATGTTCTTGATCCCGCACGGCTGCCACCACCAGTTCAGCAACATGCAGGGGGACAAGCCGGTGCGCCTGTTTCACTACAGCTACCTCCCGCTGGGTCTGTCGGCCGTCCCCGATCCCGATTTTTTCTTCAACAACCCGCGCGCGACCCCGGATGACCTTGCCAGTCAGGAAGGCTTTTACTCGGAGGCGAAGATGGTTCACTCTCCGGAGATGGATGAAGCCCTCGGCCTGCGCGTTTACTGGTACGGGAATTTCTTTCCGGACATGAAGGCCTGGGACAAACTCGATGCCAACGTGAGAAGAGGCGCCGGCGGCAAGAGCGTCTTCATCCAGTTTCCCAATTCCGAGGTGTCCGCCCACATGTCGGTCTTCACGGCGCAGACTTATAAGAAGGCGCACCGCCACGGCCCGGGACGCGCCATCATCATTCCTGCAGGGGAAGGCTACTCGATCATGTGGGAAGAAGGTAAAGAAAAGATCGTTGTGCCGTGGCATGAGTGCAGTCTCTTTGTCCCGCCCAACCGCTGGTTCCACCAGCACTTCAACGCCGGGGCCAGCACAGCCAGATATCTGGCTCTCCATCCTCCCATGCAGTTTCACGGCCATGCGGAGAAGGTCGAAGACCGGGCCAAGGACCAGATCGAATATCCGGATGAGGATTCCTTCATCCGCAAGAAGTTCGCGGAGGAGTTGGCCAAGCGGGGAGTGCAGTCCCTCATGCCCGCCGACGCTTACAGCAACCGGAACTTCGAGTGGTCCAAAGCGATGGGGAAACAGTGATCGCGCCGAGATAGGCGCTCCCACAGGCAGATGGCCGAATATTTTGCCCTCCAGGCGGCCTTCTGCTTCGCTATCTCCCATATTCTGATTCGCCGGGGCCTAGTGACGTCGAACGCCATGACCGGCTCCTTTATCTCCCTCGGCATGACGGCGGCTATCCTCTGGCTGCTGCTGCCGTTTTTTGTCCCGCTAGCGAGTCTCTGGACACCCGCTGTCTGGTATTTCCTGGCGGCGGGCTTCTTTGCCCCGGGCCTCGGCCGCACTCTGACGTACGTGGGGATCGAAAGGGTCGGCGTGGCGCGCTCGGTGCCGGTCGCCAACTCCTCTCCCATGTTCGCCTCCATCCTGGCGGTGTTTTTGCTCGAAGAGATCTGGACGCCGCAGAACTTCTTGGGGACGTCGCTGGTGATCTGCGGCATCGCGATCCTCTCGGCCTCCCACGGAGGACAGGCTCAATGGCGCCCGCTCGATTTGATCTACCCGGTTATGGCGGCGCTCGCCTTCGGCATCTCCACCAATCTTAGAAAGCTCGGGCTGATGACGACCAGTCTGCCGCTGATGGCAGCGGCCGTCACCGCTTCGACCGGCTTTCTCTTTTCGTTGTGTCTGCTCCATGCGCGCGGTGGAGTGCGGGTCTTGGTGCTTTCGCGCGCCAACTGGGGTTGGTTTGTCACGGCAGGCATCGCCAACACGACGGCGACGCTGTCGGTATTTTACGCCCTGAGCCTCGGCAGCGTGGTGGTCGTGGAGCCGTTGGTGGCGAGCAATCCGGTCGTCTCCCTTATCCTTTCCGCCCTCTTTCTCAGGCGCTTAGAGACGGTCACGCCTCGGGTGGTACTGGGCGCGCTCTGCGCCGTGATCGGAACGACCCTGGTGATAACGCGCTGAGTCGAAGCCCTTAGAGTTTCAGCAGCGGCAAGACCTTTTCCCCCAGGAGGTCGAGCTGCTTGGGGTCGGGGTTGGCCGTGCCGATGATGAGCGTCTCGAGCCCCTTGGAGAAAAAGGCGCGGATGCGCTCGGCGCAGGCCTCGGGCGGTCCCACGGGAAGCTGTTTTTCGACGTCCATCCTGACCTTCCCGTAGTAGCGTTGGAGATACGCCGCGCAGGATTCCACCGCTTTCGCCTTGTTATCGTCAATGGCGATGAAAGTGAGCGCCGCCTTCTCGATCTTGTTCGGATCCCGTCCGGCGGCCCGGGCATAGCCTGAAATTCTTTCCCACACCGAGGGCAGCTCCGGAATCGCCGAGCTGCCGCAGATGTAGCCGTCCGCCAGCCTGCCCACGCGCTTGAGCACGCTCTCGGCGCTCCCTCCCATCCAGATAGGAGGATGGGGAGACTGAATCGGCCGCGGACCGAGGCTGACGCTTTCCACATGATAGAAGCCGCCTTTATGCGTAACACCCTCCTCGGTCCAAAGCCTTTTCATCAGCCTGATCGCTTCCTCGGCCCGGCTGCCTCTATGCTCGAAAGGGATCTCAACAGCGGCGAAGTCGTTCTCCCGGCTGCCGAAGCCGATGCCGAGCGTGACTCGCCCGCCGGAAAGAAAATCCAGGGTGGCGACGGTCTTGGCCAGGAGCGCCGGGTGTCTCAAAGCTGCCAGCAGGACAGCGGTTCCAACCCTGATCCTCTGAGTCACCGCCGCCGCCTGGGCCAGCACGGTGAGAGGCTCCAGGTTGTCGTAAGCGATCCGGTCGATGATCCAGAACGAGTGAAGCCCCATCTCTTCACATTTTTTGGCCGCAGCCGTGGCGCGCCCGGGTTGAATCTGCGGCGCGGGGTTGACGAGGCAGAGACCGATCTTAGCCATACGCGCTTCTCCTTTCGTTTACTTTGCGCTATGAAAGCACAATCCCGTATATGGATGCAAAGAGGGAGGGTATCCGGCATGTACATGTATTACCCCGACAACGGCCCCTGGTCATTCTTAGTTCAGCGTCTGTTGGACGAAGCCGTTCAGGACGGCGCTGATGTCAACGAATGTTTTCGCGCGCTCGCGCGCATTCCCGATAAGGACTTCGAGGCCTGGTATAGAGAGTGGAGAAGGAGCGCTGAGAAGATCGAGGGGCTCGCACAAGAGGCCGCCCAAAATGGCCGCCTGGTCACAGCCAAGGAAGCCTACATCCGCGCTTTTTCTTATTATCGCACGGCCCAGTTCTGGCTCGAATACGAAGATCCGAGAAAGAACGATGCCTTCCTAAAAGCCCAGGACTGTTTTCACAGAGCGAGTCGGATCGGCCCCGCTCTCTATGAGAGAGTCGAAATTCCCTTCGAAGGAACGCCGTTGCCCGGCTATTTCTGCCGGGCTCAAGGGGAGCTAAAAGGAAAGCCCCCCGTGGTCCTTTATGTCGGCGGGGCCGACACCTTCGCCGCGCAGCTGCTGTTCATGGGGGTAAGCCGGATCACCAGGCGCGGCATGAGCTGTCTCACCATGACCGGTCCGGGCCAGGGCGAAGTCGTGCGGCTTAAAAAGCTCTACACCCGGCCGGATTATGAGAAGCCGATCGGCGCGGCGTTGGATTACCTGGAAAAAAGGAAGGATGTGGATGCGAAAAAGATGGCGCTGATGGGTGTCAGCATGGGCGGATACTACGCGGCGCGGGGCGCCGCGCTCGATAAGCGCGTCGCTGCCTGCCTGCTCTTCGGCGCCTGCTATAGCGTGCTCGATGATCTGTACGATTACTTTCCCCATATCCGCCCATCGCTGCAGTGGATCGTGGGGGCGAAAAGTCCGGACGAGGCCCGTGAGAAGTACGCCCGATTCAGCCTTCACGGCGTGATCGATAAGATGGAGTGTCCGCTTTTGATCCATCACGGCGCCGAGGACTTCATCGTCTCTCCCGCCGCGGCTCATAAAACCTATGCTGAGGCTCGTTGTCCCAAAGAGCTGAGAATCTGGACCGCCGAGGAGGGCGGCTCAGCCCACTGCATGGGGGACAACCGCGCCCAGGCCTATGCCACTATGTTCGACTGGCTTAAGGATCAACTAAGCTGAACGAAGCGAAGAGCCCAACGCGCCGGCGGCCCTCAAGGCAGAGCTCGATCGGCTGCGCCTGAAAGGCGCTTCCAGGCTGCGTGTCAGCCTGCAGCCGGGCTCGCCGAAGACTCTCCGAACAGCGCGCGACTGCGACGACTTATGTTGCCTTCGAGAGAAAAATTGCTAAGATGAGACGCGCTTTTATGTACAAGGAGGATACCATTGCGGCGGTGGCGACGCCTGCGGGTGAAGGTGGCGTGGGGATCGTGCGCGTGAGCGGGCCCGAGGCGGAGCGGATCGCGACGGGGATCTTTGCGCGGAGCGGAGGGAGAAACGGCAAGCTGCGTTCCCACACGCTTCACTATGGCGCGATCCGTGCGCCGGGAAGCGGCGAGCTTATCGATGAGGCGCTGCTGGTCGTGATGCGCAAGCCGCGCAGCTATACCGGGGAAGATGTCGTGGAGGTTCATTGCCACGGCGGCCCCTTTGTGGTGCGCAGGGTGCTGGAGCTGGTGCTCTCCTGCGGCGCGCGCCACGCCGAACCGGGGGAGTTCACCAAGAGGGCTTTTCTCAACGGCCGTCTCGACCTGGCACAGGCCGAAGCGGTTCTGGATCTGATCCGCGCGCGCACGGATAAAGGGATGCGCCTCGCCCTGGATCAAGCGCAGGGAGGGCTTTCCAAATGGGTCGGAGAGTTGCGCGAAGAGCTGTTGGATATTCTGGTGCAGATAGAGGCCGCCATCGATTTTCCCGAGGAGGAAATTGAGCTGCTCGCTAGAGAGCAGTTGGCGAGAAAGATCGGATCCTTGAGAGAGAAGATCGCCGGCCTGGTCATGAGCTACGAATGGGGCAGGCTGTTTCGCGACGGGGCAAGGGTCTGCATCGCGGGGCGGCCCAACGTAGG
>MGSR01000150.1:3581-5388 GCA_001798565.1 Deltaproteobacteria bacterium RIFCSPLOWO2_12_FULL_60_16 | reverse complement strand
GGCAGGGAGGTCCCCATACTTTTCATCTCATCTCCTCAAAGTGTGCCGCCAAAAGCGGGACGAGCCTCTCCGTTTGAGGCAATCTTGACAGGTTTCGCTTGAGGCGTTTGAGGGTCGGCGGCAGGTATTTCTTGTAGCCCGGTTTTCCCTTGACCAGATCCAGGTAGTGAAAGCGGCCGACGACCTTGAAGTCCCGCTGCAGGGCGGAGAGGATATAGACTTCATTGAAATCATCCCGGCTTATTTTCTTTGCGCCCGCCTCATGCCGCCGCTCGAGGTAGTAGCGGATAAGCCGCTGCTCCATCTCAGGCCGGATGATCCGGTCGGTCTCGCGGTCGTTTAAAAGGGAGGCCAGGTCATACTGCGGGGGCGCCAGCAGCGCATCCTGGAAGTCGATGACGGCAACCTCGCCATCCGAGACCATCAGGTTCCAACTGTGATAGTCCCTGTGGTTGAGACAGGGAGGCTGGCTGTCCAGCCGGCGAGCGATCTCCTCGAAGTTCTCCCTCAGTATCGCCTTTTCTCTCGAGTTGATTTTACTGCCCGGTCTCTTTTCCAGGCCGTACTCGATAAAGTGGTCGAACTCCCACATGTAGAGACGAAAATCGAAGCGCTGCTGAAAGGCGATGCAGGAGTCGTCTCTCGCCTTTGTGCCCGTGATTTGGATCAAGAGGAGCTGGTCAAGCGCCTTTTCGTACCATCGGATAACCTCGCCGGCGGGCAGGCCCTGGACGGAATCCCAGAGCGAGCGATCACCCAGATCTTGCAGTATGAGGATCCCATGGTCCACCCAATGGCCGTAAAGCGCGGGCAGGCGCACCCCCACCCCGCTGAGAAAGCGGTGCAGGTTGAGAAAGGGGAGTTCCCTCGGCGGCTCCCTGAAGAGGGCCAATTCTTCGGAAGAGAGAGGCAGCGCGCTGCCGCCCAGCTCCATGATGACGGCCGACCGAGGAGCCGCGCCGCCGTCCAGCAGCGCCCGGTAGTAGCGGCGGCTCGAGGCGTCGCCGGCGAGGGCGGTTAAGGACAGAAGGCGGCTGGAAGAGCCGAAGCAGGCTTGGATTTTTTCCGCCGCCAGCGTCTCTATATCTTTTTTGTCCACCAGCCTGTCTCCCGTTGTGTGTTGCCGGTTCATCCGTTATACTACTAGTTTATTATGGATTTTCCGAGAGCTATTTTAATTTTTTTCCTGTTTTTGTCTATTTACCTATTTCTCCAGGGGCTGCTCTTCATGCGCCTCAGGGATCAGCTTCAGCGCCGATTCCAGGGCAAGAAGGCCCGCCGGGCGAAATTCCTGCTCGGGCTGTTTTTTCTCCTGATGCTTTCCCCTTTTGCCTGGCGGCTGCTCTTTGGCTGGCAGGCGGATGATTCCCTTTCCTGGCTGGTTCGGATTCTCTTCACGACTTCCGCCGTGTGGAGCTTCGGCTACACAGGCTGGGTTTTTCTCCTGATGGCATACGATCTTTTTCCCCGAGTGGCGGCCCTGTTTTCTCGGCGGCCGGCCTCTCCCCCTGACCCGGGGCGGCGGCTGTTTTTGCAGAAGGGCCTCACAGCAGCCGCGGCCGCCCCGTTCGTCGTCTCCGGCTACGGGGCGCTCTTCGGCAGGCATCGTTTTCAGGTCGATCACCTGGATCTGCCGGTGAATGGTCTCTCCTCCTCTCTTGACCAGCTCTCCGTGGTCCAGTTGACCGATATCCACGTAGGGCCTTTTATGCCTGAGGAGGAGCTGGCTGCCTATGTCGAAGAAGTGAACGGCCTTAAACCGGACCTGATCGCGCTTACCGGGGATTTCGTTTCAGCCAGCCCCGAA
>MGSR01000150.1:0-3550 GCA_001798565.1 Deltaproteobacteria bacterium RIFCSPLOWO2_12_FULL_60_16 | reverse complement strand
GCCCCGAAGAGGTAGCTCCCTGTGTCCGGGCCCTGGCCCGATTGAAAGCCCGCTATGGCATCTTCGCCTGCATGGGAAACCACGATGTCTACGCCCGCGTCGAGGAGGATCTGACCCGGGAGTTCGAGCGGCAGGGGGTAAGGGTGCTGCGCAACGACGCCGCATCCATCCACGTTGGAAACACGACCTTGAGCGTTCTCGGCATCGACGATCTCAGATGGGGCAGACCCGATCTCGCCCGGGCAGTCAGGCTGGCGGCGACGGAGCCGGGTGAAGTGCGCTTGTTATTGTCCCATCGCCCGGAGGTTTTTCCCGAAGCGGCCCGCATGGGGCTCGACGTCGTTCTCTCCGGCCATTACCACGGAGGTCAGGTAAAGCTCGCTCCCGATCCCCGCGCGCTTTCCATAGCCCGTTTGATCACCCCGTATGCCGAGGGGCTTTTCCATCTCTCCCGCCGTCTGCAGACCTCGAGGGCGGGCGCCAAGGATTCGGTCCTTTTCGTGAGCCGCGGGATCGGGATTACCGGACTGCCGATCAGGATCAACTGCCCGCCGCAGATCGCCCACCTCACGCTTAAAAAAACGTGAGGCGTTACTAGTTATTCGTTGATTCGTTATTCGATTAACCAGTAACCAATAACGATTAACTAAAGGCGCCGGCGCCGCCGGCCTCAGACCTCTCACGTTCCCCCGAAGCCGATGGTTACCTTTCCAGCCTCGACGATGACCGGGATCTGGCGCCGGTTGTTGGAATATTCGAACATGCGCCTGAGGCCTTCCTCGTCCTTTAGGACATTGACGTAGTCGAAGGGGATCTTTCGCCTGGAGTAGTCCGCACGGGCCTCCGAGGTGTAGGGTCAGAGGTCCTGGCCGAAGATCAGAACTTTGTCCACAGACATAGATACTCAGCTTCATTAAGCCAGCGGAGAGCAAATTGCAACAGCCTCCATCCCTATGTTACTTTGCGGATACGGAGGAGGAAATGGCGTGACCTTCAGAGTCGGCATCGCGCAGATCAATCCACGGCTCGGCGACCTCAAAGCAAATCTCGCGCTTTATGAGGAAAAGATCCGCCAGGGCGAAAAGGCCGGGGTGGATCTTCTGCTTTTTCCCGAATTGAGCCTGACCGGATATTTCCTCCGCGACATGGTTCCCAACGTGGCGCTAAAACTCGCCTCGCCCGAGATCGAGCGGCTGAAGAAGCTCAGCCGAAAGACGAGCTTTGTCGCGGGCCTCGTGGAAGAGAGCTCGGATTATCGTTTCTACAACGCGGCGGTCTATTTCGAGGCGGGCGAGATCCGTCACGTCCACCGCAAGGTTTACCTGCCGACCTACGGGATGTTCGACGAGCAGCGCTATTTCGCCCGCGGCGACCGGGTCAGGGCGTTTGACTCTAAGTTCGGGCGCGCCGCCGTGCTCATCTGTGAGGATCTCTGGCACCCGTCCACTGCCTACCTGGCGGCCCTGGATGGGGCCGCCGTCGTTCTATGCCCCTCGACCAGCCCGCTGCGCGGCATCACGGACCAGCAGCCCCAGGACGATAACGCCCGCTATTGGGAACTGATCAACCAGGCGTACGCGGAGACCTACGGCATGTTCGTGATCTACGGCAACCGGGTGGGCTTTGAGGACGGGGTGGGCTTCTGGGGAGGCTCGGAGATCGTCGCCCCTTCGGGCCGGAGGACCGCCAAGGCAAAGTACTACGACGAAGATTTTGTCGTCGGTGAGGTGAATCTGGATTTGGTCCGTCGCAAGCGAACCATGGCGCCGCTGCTCCGGGACGAAGACCTGGATCTTACCATCAACGAGCTGATGCGCATCCGCGAGCGGCCCTCTGAAGTAAAAAAAACAAAAGTAAAAAGTAAAAAGGCAAAAGGCAAGAAAAAAAGATGATGGCGCAAATCCCGACCAACGTCACATTGCTGCGCCAGATCCTGGTCTCGTTCATCCGCAATGAGGTGGAGAAGGTCGGGGTCCATCGCGTTGTCGTCGGCCTTTCCGGCGGGGTGGATTCCGCTCTGAGCGCCATGCTGGCGGTCGAGGCCCTGGGCCCGAACAACGTTTTGGCCGTTATGATGCCCTATAAGGGCTCCAACCCCGAAAGCCTGGCCCATGCGGAGCTGGTGGTCGAGAAGAGCTCCGTGGAGGCGCTCACCGTCGATATCACGCCTGAGATCGATGCCTATTTCGAGCGCTTTCCCGATGCCGATGCGAAGCGGCGCGGCAACAAGATGGCGCGCGAGCGGATGACGATTCTCTACGATCATTCCGCGCGCTGGAACGCCCTGGTCCTGGGAACGAGCAACAAGACAGAGCTGCTGCTCGGCTACGGCACGCTCTACGGGGACATGGCCTCCGCCATCAACCCCCTGGGAGATCTCTATAAGACCCAGGTTTGGGCCCTCGCCGGGGCGGTCGGGGTGCCGGAGGTGATCGTGCAAAAGAGGCCATCGGCGGACCTCTGGGCCGGCCAGACCGACGAGGCGGAGCTGGGATTCAGTTACCGCGAAGTGGACAAGCTTCTCTACCTCATGGTCGACCTGCGCTACTCGCGCCCGGAGCTCGTCGCCGCCGGCTTTGCGGCAGGCTTCATTGACGAGGTGGTTCTGCGGATCATGAATTCGCAATTCAAGAGACGGCTCCCGGTGATCGCCAAGGTTTCACACCGGACTATCGATCGGGACTTCCGCTACGCGAGGGATTGGGGAAAATAAAAACAATTTTCAATTCTCAATTTTTGATTTTTAATTAATTCAAAACTAAAAATTTATAATTCCCGGGGAGGTAGATGGTGGGTGGGGTTTTGTATATTGTTGCGACTCCTATCGGCAATCTTGAGGACATAACGTTGCGGGCTCTGCGTGTGCTCAAGGAGGTGGATCTCATCGCGGCCGAGGACACCCGCCACACCAGGACGCTCCTGGATCGCTACGGCATCGGCCGGCCGGTCACCAGCTATCACGAGCACAACGAAAAGACCAAGGCGCGTGCCCTGGTGGAGCGCCTCAAGCGAGGCCAGAGCATCGCCCTGGTCTCGGATGCCGGCACCCCGCTCCTTTCCGATCCCGGCTACCGGCTCGTGCGCGAGGCGATAAAAGCGGCAATCCCGGTGGTGCCTCTGCCCGGTCCCTCGGCCATGACCGCGCTCTTGAGCGTAAGCGGCCTGGCCACGGACCGTTTCGTTTTCGAGGGCTTTCTCCCGGCCAGGAGGGGGGAGCGGCGCGAGCGGTTGAGCGCGCTCCGAGAAGAAAAGAGAACGATGGTTTTTTACGAAGCCCCCCATCGGCTCAAGGAATCCCTGGGCGACCTGCTCGAGATTTTGGGGGACCGGGAGGCGGTCATGGGGCGGGAGATCACCAAGATCCACGAGGAATTCCTACGCGGGCGTTTGAGCGAGATGCGGGCCCGGGTCGAGAGCGAGGAGCCGCGCGGGGAGATCACCCTGGCGGTCGGCGGCTCGGAGGGAGAAGCGGCGCCGGCGCAAGAGCTCATTACCGCCGAAATCGAGCAGCTGAGAAAAAAAGGCTTGCGGGTCAAAGAGATCGCGGAGC
>MGSR01000149.1 GCA_001798565.1 Deltaproteobacteria bacterium RIFCSPLOWO2_12_FULL_60_16 | reverse complement strand
TCGATGAGCTTAAGCTCCTTCTCAAGCTGAGCTGCAACATCGGACGGCACGATCTCGCCATAGCGGCGGCGCGCCCCTTCGAAGGTGAGCCGGCGCAGCCACTCGGCGGATGTGGTTCCGTCGGGCAGCTGCTCGGAAGGGTAGCGGTAGCGGATCTCCGAGAGAGAAAAGCTGCAGCGCCCGGTGATCTCTTGAGTTCGGGCTACGACCGACGGATCATCGGAGAAAAGCGCGGCAAAGGCGAAGGGAGACTTAAGATCATGCTCGGCGTTGGGCTTTAATCTCCGGCCTGCACTGGCAACGGTGACGCCGTGGCGGATCGCGGTGAGCACGTCCTGGAGCGGACGGCGGGCGGGCGTGTGGTAGAGGACTTCGGTGGCGGCGACGAGAGAGAGGCCATAGCGCGTCGCGCGCCGGCGCAGCTGTTTCTCCTGCTCGATCTCTTCTTCTCGGTGGTGGCGCGCAACCATCGCATAGAGTCTATCGCCGAAGGCATCGCGCAGATTGCCTGCTACTTCCTCGCAGTCGGCCTCGCCTACGATCAGACTCCGCCCGCCGCCCCAGAGCGCGATGAGGCCATTGGCATGCTGGCAAATCTCATCCCAGGTGACCGCGCTCTCTCCTTTAGAGGAGCGCAGCCGCCCTGTGGTGATGAGGCGGCAGAGATCGGCGTAGCCGCTTCGCTCCTGGACCAGCAGGACGATCGTCGATCCGTCGCTTGCGGTGATCTCCGAGCCCACGATCAGGTGCAGCCCGATTTCCCGCGCCTTCACATGGGCGCGCACGATCCCGTAGACGCCGTCGCGGTCCGTGAGGGCCAGAGCCGGGAGGCCGAGGCGACGGGCCTCTTCCATCAGCTCATCGGGATGGCTCGCCCCTTCGAGAAAAGAAAAATTACTCTTGCACCAGAGGGGAGCGTAGGAGGACATAGCGCAAGCGTTCAGCTGTCAGCTCTCAGTTTTTTGCTTGGTGACGCAGATATTCAACTCAGCGCATCAGGTTTGTCCATTTCGCGCTGGCAAGAACCACCGAGGTTTCTATTTGACGCTCGGGAACGGTCCAGTACTTCCTGAGCAACCGGTTCTTCTCCGCTTCCGGAAGGAGCCGATAACCGTTCTTTTTGTAAAACTCTATCGCCCAGGTCGCAGCGGCCCACGTTCCGACCAGCGCCGGCTTTTCCGTCATGGATTCGAGAGAGCGCAGCAGACGCGTGCCTACCCCCTGGTTTCTTTTGCCTGTTCGCACATAGGCGTGGCGGATAAGGGTCACATCCCTCTTATCCTGGATCCCCATCACTGCGATCAGACCCTCTTTCTCCTCATATCCCCAGAAAGAGACGCCGGCTTCGATCTCCTGCTTGAGCTCTTCGCGAGGCATGTAAGGCTCGCGCCAGCAATCGGCCGGTATCACGCCTTTGTATGCTGCGGATGCATCGTTAACGATTTCAAAGATCGCTTCAAAGTCCGCGTCACCGCACTTCCTGATCATGATCGTCTCCTTTTCACTCCACCCATCCCTGCAAAAACCAGCGGCGGCGAAGACGGTCGTAGTAGATCCAGAGAAAATCACCGCGGCGGGTCTCGGCAAAGTAGTATTCCAGCCGGATCTCGCGGTTCCACCAGCCGCCGGAGAAAATATATGGCCCGGAGAGCCGCTCCACGGCGCCATATCTTGGTCCTAGGAGGAGCCAGCCGTCTTCGCGTGTGCGTAGCTGTGAAGGTAGGGAAATCGGCTTGGCGAGAATCCGGCGAATCAAAGTTGCCGTTGTTTTTTCTCGTGGTTTTGGAAGCGTTACCTGCTCGAGAGGCTCCCAGACAAAGCGCGCTTCAGGCAGATGGCCGTCGGCGAGTTTCGCCCGCGCCACCGCCCCCTCGCCGAACTCGGCCCTAAGGCGGGCCAGCGCCCGATTGGCGGCGTCGAGATCGCGCCTGGGTTTTTGAGCGAAAAGGCGAAGCTCTTCAGGCGCGGCCGGGCTTCCCCGGGCTGTAAGCTCGATCTCTTTAACCCCGGAAGAAAATTCCGCGCTCTCGAGCCGCAGGCGCGCGAGGTCGAGCAGTTGGGCTGGGTCGAGCGTAGGCGCCGCAGGGCGGATGCGCTCTTCACGCCTGATCTTCCTGTCCATGAGGAAGCAAAGCCGCAGCTCTGAAAGCGCCTCTCCTCGTCCGGCAAGCGCCGCCAACATGGGATGGAGAAGACGCTTGATGAAAAAGAGCAGACGCGTAGCATCCGTCTCCGGATCATCGAGCAGGAGTTTTTGCTCGATCGGCTCTTGAAAGGGGCATGGTCTGAGCGGCTCCCACAGGTCGCCCGAGGCCGCCCGGTAAAGGCGGTAGGCCTTGGGCCCGAAGCGCTCGCGCAATCCCCCGGCCGGAAGGGAGAGCAGCGCCCCGACATTTTTAATTCCCAGCTTTAAGAGCGTGTCGCGAAAATCTCGATCGAGATTCAAACAATCGAGCTCCACCGCTCGCGCCGCCGCCCGCTCCTCGGAAGGATCCTGAAAGACCACCGCCCCATTCGCTGTCTTGGCTACGGCATAGGTGCCGAAGCGGGTGAAGCCCGCGACAACGCCGGCGCGAAAACCCGCGGCCTCGATATCCCTGTAGAGCGCGGCCGCCCACTCTTCCGGCGAAGGGTAGAGGAGACTGAGCCCTCTCCCGCTCAGCCAGAAAACTCCGGGCTCCTCATGGGAAGCCTCCACATCGGGGGTGAAGCGCCTGAGATGCTCCGTCAGCGCGGCCATTTCTTTTCTAATCTCGCTGAGCGGCACGACGCCGGCGCGCAGATCGGGCGCCAGAGAGGAGGCCGCGGCAAAGCGGAGATCGGGCCGCACTCCGGCCCGCCGGGCCTTCTCGTTCATCCAGAGGATCTCTGCCTGCGGTTTGTCCTCGGCGATGACGGCCGCCGGATAGGCGCTCCACTCGGGATGGCGCTTGAGCAAAAGCTGGAGCGGAAACTCTGCAAGATCAGCACAGGCCAGCCGGTCCACGGCACACCTCCGCCTGGGACCAGGTCGGTCCTCGCCGCTTGTCTTTGAGCACCTTAAGCTCGCACTGAAGCTCGCCTGCCTGAGTCCGCCTTCGCCGGGCATGGACCCGTAGAGAGATGAGAGAGCCCAGAGAAAAGTCTCTCTCTTCTTTTTCCGTGAGACAGACGAGAGCGGTGTGGTGCTGCTGGGCCAGCGCGGCCAGGCGGGCCTGAAGCGCCATCGGAATATCGCCGGCGCCGACATCGAGCACCACCAGAGCGAAGGCGCCCGATCTTAGGAGCTTTTCTCCGGCCCGGGGGATAGCCCGTGCGTCGGGGAGCCGCACGACCACGAGCGCGTCGAGATCCGCGCCTTTACGGGCTGCATCGGGCGGATAAAAAAAACTATCGCAGGAGGCGACCCAGCCGACCGGCTCGCCCTGCTGCTGCGCCTCCACCACCAAGGCGAAGGCAAAGGCGAGCGCGGCCGTGGCTCCGGATCCGGAGATCTCCGCCAGCCGTCCGGCGCTCTGCGCAAGGCCCCACTCAGGCCGGGCGGATTGAGGTGTTTTTTTGAGGCTTTCTGCAAAAAGAGAATTCACGTGCCGCTCTCTATTATTTCAGGCTGATGATAGGCTTCCGCCCTTTCCTCGCTCTGCTCGGAATCTCTGATTGCAGATCTCAGATTTCAGATCTGCTCGTTAAAACTTCCGCACCAGCCCGACTACTTTTCCCAGGATGCGCAGCTCGCCCCGGTTAAGCACGATGGGGGCGTAGTTTTTGTTGCTCGGCTTCAAGGTGACCGTGTCGCCCTTGCGGTAGAATCTCTTGAGCGTCGCCTCCGCGCCGATCAAGGCGGCGACGATCTCGCCGTTCTCCGCGCTCTCCTGGCGCTTGACGATCACGCAGTCGCCCTCCAGGATGCCCTCCTCGATCATGCTGTCCCCTTTGACCTTCAGGGCGAAGAGCTCTTTTCCCCGGGCGATCTCGTAGGGGACGGCCACAAAACCCTCGATGTTCTCTTCGGCGAGGAGCGGGTTTCCCGCCCGGATCCGCCCGAGGATCGGCAGCTCTCTCACCTCGGGCAGCAAGGGCCTGCCGTGGAGGCTCAAGAGCTCCATGGCCCGGTTGCCGATCCTGCGGATATGGCCTTTTTTCTCCAGGGCCTTTAAGTGGTCGGAGACCCCGTTGGTCGAGGCGATTTTGAATCTCCGGCCGATTTCGTGGATCGAGGGGGCATAGCCCTTTTCGCGCACGGTTTTGGCGAGAAATTCGTAGATCTGCTTCTGCCTTGAGGTCAGCTCGGAGGGCATGAGAGCCTTATACTGAAATTATTTTCAGCTGTCAACAGGACGAAAGCAATAGAAGAGAGGGACCTCCCTATCCTCTTGGCTCACCGTCTCGTCGGCTGGAAGGTCCGCTCGGGACCTGACTCGCTTCCCGAAAGCAATAGTGTAGTGGTAATCCGAATCTCCACGTCTGGTGCTTTCGGGTCGCTCCGCCAGGCCCCTCGCTTTACGGAGCGACCGAGGGGAGCGCGAGTGAGGCTGCGGACGTAGAGACGAAAAGGTTCGGTTAAAGCACTGCTCCATCGGCCGCAGCCGGGAGCGCGTTCCCTGAGGGAGCTATTGCATCGATCTTGAGAGACACCTCCGGCGGCCCTCAAGGCAGAGGCTCATTGACCGCGGCCGGAAGGCTCTCTTCCCCGAGACTCGGTTGGGCCGCAGCCGAGAGCGCGTTCCCCGAGGACTCTTTACCAAGCAAGTTGACACGCGCTCTCTTTAAGAATTACTCTCGTTGCTGGAGAAAGTTTAGAGGATCATGAGGCAGGTAGGGATTCTATTGGTTGCAATGCTGTGGGGGCTCGCTTCCGGCTGCGCTATGAAGTTTCCCATGGTCGGCGCTTATTATAAGGAAGCTTTGATCGGCAAGGCGGACTACAACCTGTTTAGCGGGACATCGCAGATTCAGCTCGAGGACCGCGCCCGCAAGGTCCGGTGCGAGGGGAATACTCACGGCAGCTACGCGCCGCTGTTGACGCTGAGCGGGGCGGGGTACGGGGGAGAGGGGGAGATCCAATGCAGCGATGGCAGGCTCTTCAAGATACGGTGGGAGACCTTATCGTGGGCCACCGGTTATGGGGTCGGCCGGGATCAGAACGGAGACCGATTGACGTTCGTCTTCGGCATGGAGCAAGAACAGGCGGAGGATTTCTTAAAGAAGGAGTTGCCGGTAATTTTGAAACGCTCTCGTTGATGTTTTATAGAGCGGCGATAAACCGGCCGGGGTTGAGGACGGTGTTGGGGTCGAACTGCCGCTTGATCTCGCGCATGAGAGAGAGGCTTTCGGGAGGGTCTGCCCAGACGTCAACGCCCTGTTTGAGCTCCGGCGGCGCCGCGACCATCACCGCGTGGCCCCTGCGCTCCTTAGCCAGAGCGGTGAGCCTCGGGAACCAGGCCGCGCCCGCCGGATCGGCGCCCGATTCGATCCAAACCGTTCCGCTGCCCGCGTGGGCAACGAAGCGCGCCGCTCCTTCGGATCGGCTCCAGCGATCGATGGTTTCTACCACCTCCGCCAGAGAAGCGGCCGGGACGGTGACTCGATAGACGAGGTTTTCTCCGCTACTCCCAAAGTCGCGGATCTGCTCCCAAAAGATCCGGTGCGTTTCTTCCCGGAGAACCTCGGCCCGTAATTCCATTCGCGCTGCCAGCTCTTGGATCTCGCGCAAATGGCGCGCCACCGCCTCTTCAAAGCCCTCCGCCCAGACGGCCACGGCCGGCCTCCCCGAATTCACGCCGGTCGCCTCGGCGCTGACGACCGCGACCGCAGCCGGCAGCAGCGTGGATTGCATCAATTGGTCGACGAGCTGCAAGCCCTGGGAGAGAGGGCCGGCGGCGACTAGAGTGGCCGCGCTTTCGGGGATCGGCGCCATCTTGAAAGTCGCTTCGGTGATCACGCCGAGGGTACCCAGGGAGCCGACGAAGAGCTTGCACATATCGTAGCCGGCGACGTTCTTGACGACCTTGCCGCCGGCTTTGATCTGCTGGCCGTCGGCGAGAACCACCTTCATCCCGATCACGAGATCGCGCACGCCGCCGTAGAATATCCGCCGCGGGCCATTGATGTTGGCGGCAGCCGTGCCGCCGATCGTCGCCAGCTCGGGA
>MGSR01000148.1 GCA_001798565.1 Deltaproteobacteria bacterium RIFCSPLOWO2_12_FULL_60_16 | reverse complement strand
ATCAGGTACTGGACCAGGCAAAACCTTGGGTTCCCGCCGGAGGCGCCGATTGTCGTCAAAGAAGTCCCCTGCGTGAAGCCCGGCTGCCCGCCTATTGAGACCGCTCTCATGGTCTTCCTCAAGGGCGAACCGCCGCGCCTCTATAAGATCCAGAGGACCATCAACGACGTCACCTTCGACGACGTCTACAACCTGATCGAAAATCCCCTGCCCTGCTGCTAGAGTTGTATCTTAGTCTTCGTAATATCAATAGGGTACAGCGAATAGTTAGTTTTATAGATTATCTTTATCGGCTCGCTTCGAGCCGGATTCGGGCGCTATTCGCTAAGCGAAGAACTCCCTAACCACTCGCAGAATCTCTTCTCTACCTCTCTCCGGATGGAACCAGCGGATCTCCTTGTCGGCACGGAACCAGGTGAGCTGGCGCTTCGCCAAGTGACGGGTATCGCGCTGCATGAGCGAAAGGGCCTCCTCCAGGCTCATTGCGCCGCTCAGATAGAGAGCCATGTGGCGATAACCGACGCTCTGCATCGGCCTGAGCTCGAGGCCATAGCCCTTCTCCACAAGCCCCCTGACCTCTTCCACCAGCCCTCTCGCCACCATCTCTTCGCAGCGACGATTGATCAGCGAGTATAGCTCCTCCCGCTCCCGATCCAGGCCTATCTTCAGGGCCTGGAACGGGCTTTCTTTAAAGCCGTGCTCCCTCTGCCAGTCGGTCATCCGCTTGCCGGTCAGCTCAAAAACCTCCAGCGCCCGGATGATCCTGTGCCGGTCATGAGGATGGATCGAGCGAATCGCCTCCGGATCAACCTGCTTCAGCCGCTGGTAAAGCGTCGCCAGCCCCTTCTCTCCCGCCTCTTCCTCCAGCCGCTTCCGGATTTCAGAGTTTTTCGCCGGGCCGACGAACAGCCCATGCGTCATCGCCTTTATATAGAGCCCGGTGCCGCCGCAAAGAATCACCTGTCTTTTTCTGGACCAGATCTGCTCTGCGCTTTTTAAGCCTCGCCCGTGAAATAACGCAGCATTGAACTCCTCATCGGGATCCACGATACCGATCAAGTGATGGGCCACTCTCTCGCGCTGCTCCGGCGTCGGCTTCCCGGTGCCGATGTCCATGTGACGGTAAACCTGCTGCGAGTCGGCGTTGACGATCTCGCCGCCGATATCCGAAGCCACCTCGAGCGCGACCGCGCTCTTCCCGACGCCGGTAGGACCGAGGATGATGACAAGCTTGGGCTTCATCACCCCCCTCATGCCCGCTTAAACATTCTCTCCAGCTGTTCCTGAGTGAATTCCAGCAACACCGGGCGGCCGTGGGGGCATTGGGTGGCGAAGTCGATCTCGTCGAGCCCTTTGAGCAATGCCCGTATCTCCTCCCGATCCAGCCTGCGGTTGGCCCGGATCACGCTATGGCAGGCGATCGTCATGAGCCGTTCTTCGAGCTCCTCCCGCACCTCCTTGGAGCGCCCCACGTCGGCAAACTCTACAACCATTCGGCGCAAGAGCTGCCGGTAGTCTCCCTCGGGAAGGAGCGCCGGCACCGCCTTGATCGCGAACCTGCTCGCCCCGAAACGCTCCACGGTAAAGCCAAGGTTGTCGAGGACGGCGAGCCCCTCCTCAAAGAGAGCGGCCTCGCCGATCGGCAGCTCCAGTATTTGGGGAATCAGCAGGTTCTGGCGCTCGACTTCTCCCCGATCCAGCTGCCGGCGCATCCTCTCGAAGGCGATGCGCTCGTGCGCCGCGTGCTGGTCTATCAAGGCCATGCCTCGTTGAGAGCCGCACACCAGATAGCAGCCGAGGAGCTGCCCCACGATATCCAACGATGCAAAAAAACCCTTGGGAACCGTCGCCCCCTTCGATTCTGTTGTGCCAGGATAGCCCTCAGCCGGAGGACGTGACTCTTTATGGGGCCAGGCGGCATATGGAAGAGCGGCCTCCTGCACGACAAAATCAGTTTGTTCTCTATTCAGTATTTCCGTCCTCCCGGGCGTCTTGGCCTCCGCTCTCAAGCTGCTCCGGATCGCTTCGGCCACGGCCTCATGGACCTCCGATTGCCGGCGAAAGCGCACCTCGTATTTTGCGGGATGGACGTTGACATCTACTTCTTCGTAGGGGATCTCGAGAAAAAGCACCACTGCCGGATACCGCCCTTTCATCAACAAGGTGTCATATCCCTGAAGAACCGCGTGCGTGAGTGTCCGATCGCGGACAAAGCGCCGATTCACGTACACGTGCAGATAGCGAGACGTCGAATAGGAGCTCGGCGCGGTGCTGAGAAATCCTTTGACCGTCATTTTCCCGCTGCTCGCGCCAAACGGCGCCAGACCGCCGGCGATCTCCGGTCCCAAGACCTGCTGCAGGCGGTCCCGGTGCCGCGCTGCGGCAACATAGTCGGAAAGCGTCCTGGCGCCATGGTCCAGGCGAAAATGGACCTCCGCATACGCGAGCGCCATGCGATTGACTACATCGCAGACGTGGCTCAGCTCGGCGGCAGGAGATTTTAAAAACTTGCGCCGCGCCGGCGTATTGAAGAAAAGCTCGCGCACCTCAACGGTAGTTCCCGCCGGACAGCCCGCCGCCGCTGCCTGCCCCTTCCTTCCCCCTTCGACCCTCAGTCGCGACCCGGCCTGCTGCTGCCGGGTCCGGGAGACAATCTCCAGCTTGGAGACTGAGGCAATGCTGGGAAGCGCTTCGCCGCGAAACCCCAGCGTGGCGATGCGGAACAGATCGGCCTCGTCCCGGAGCTTGCTCGTAGAATGCCTCTCGAGCGCGAGCGGCAAGTCCTCGGCGGCTATGCCGTCGCCGTCGTCGCTCACACGAATCGAGGAGCTCCCGCTCCCTTCCACCCGCACGGAAATCTCTCTCGCCCCCGCGTCCAGGGCGTTTTCGACGAGCTCCTTCACCACCGACGCCGGACGCTCCACCACCTCGCCGGCGGCGATCCGGCTGACCCAGTCTTCCGGGAGAACGATAATTCTCACAAGACGAATCTTTCCTTTTTCTTTCGCTGCATGGCCAGCACTTCCTGTTTTTCCTTCCGGTAGCCCGGCCTCCCCATCATTCCGTAGGTCAGCCGCTTTCCCTTTTCCACGCCGGGCTGGTCGAAAGGATTGACCCGGTAAAGCCCGGCGGCAAAGACCGTTTCCATCTCGAACATGAAAAGGATCTGACCGATAGTCTGCGGCGAGATGCTGTCCAACACGATGGTCGAATTCATTCTCCCCTTCTTGGCCAGGGCCATCTCCGTGGCCCGCTCCTCAGCCAGAAGCAGCTCGGACAGCTCGCGGCCCCCGAGATAGCCTACAGCCTCGTCGCCTTCGTAAAGCCTGGGAATGGCGGCCGGCTTTGAGAACCCCTGAACGCGGATGAAATCGACTACTTTGTCATCAGGGCCCTCCATGTAGAGCTGAAGCTGGGAATGCTGGTCCGTGATCCCCAGAGCCCTGACCGGGCACTGCGCCCCTAGCGCCTTTTTCCCGCGCACATCCCTCTCCTTGCCGAGGCTCTCGGCCCAAAGCTGGCAAAACCATTCGCCGATGCCGGTGAGCAGGTCGCTGTACGGCATGATGACGCGGATCCGTTTGCCTTTTCGTCTCTGCGAGAGATAGTGCAGCGCGCCGCTCATGTAGGCCGGATTCTCCCAGAGCTCCGGGTTGTCGCAGCGATCGGCCATGGCCCGCGCCCCGGCGACCAGTGACCGCACATCGATGCCGCTGGCCGCCGCGGGGAGCAGGCCCACCGCGGAAAAAACGGAATATCGCCCTACCATTTCGCCGGCGATACTCACGCTCGGGTAGCCTTCCCTTTCAGCCACGCGCCGCAAGGGGCCCGCCTGGGCATCCGTGGTCAGCAAAAAATGCTCTTTGCCGCGGCCCGGGCCCAGGGCGCGTTCCAGGCGATCTCTCACGATAAGAAACTGCGCCAGCGTCTCGGCGGTCTCGCCGGAGCGACTCACGACATTAAAAAGCGTCTTGGAGGGCTCGAGGTATTCGAGCAGGCTCGTGAAGGTTTCCGGGTCGATATTATCCGCGACAAAGAGGCGCACGCCGCTTCTTTCCTCGCGCGGGAGCCAGTTGTGCAGGGGATGGTTGAGCGCCAGATGGAGCGACTCGGCCCCCAGGGCGGAGCCGCCGACACCAAGCACAACGAGGTTCTCCCAGCGCTCGCGGATTTCCGCGCCCAGCGCCGCTATCGGAGCCAGCTCGCTATCCTCAAAGATAACCCGGTAGAAGGGCGTCGTCCCCGCCCGGCGCATCTCCCGGATGGCGCCGTGAATCTCACGCCCCCTTTTTCTCAGCCGGTCGATGTCCGAAGGCTTTAATCCTTTGCCGCGCCCTAAGGCGTGCTCGAACATATTGTTGAAATCCCAGCGTACTATTTCGCGGCTCATCGGCGTCTCCGGCGCGTTCCGTGAACGAGCATAGCCTACGGCTCAAGAGCGGGTCAAGAAAAATGCGACGGTTGACAATGACAAACCCTGGCGGGTAAGGTGAAAATGTATAAGCGTTTCGGGCGCCCTCGAGCGCCGCAGAAAACGCACGGAAAACCGCTTTATCAGGAGGTCCATGTGAGAAAGGGGATTTCGCTCTTTGTTTTTGCTGCCTGTTGTTTTTTCGCTTCAGGTCTCCACGCAGCGGGGCAGACTGGCACGGTGGAGATGAAGGTCAAGAGGGTCATGCTCGATCCCTCAACCAAGACCCCGGTAGTGGTTCTCGAAAACACCAAGGATAAAAAACTTGTTCCCATCTGGATTGGCGATCATGAAGCGATGTCCATCGCTATGGAGCTCGAAAAAGTCGCGACTCCCCGCCCCCTCCCCTACGATCTTATCCGAAACATCTTACAAGGCCTCGGCACAACACTCAGCCGCATCACAATAACCGATCTGCGCAACAGCACCTACTTCGCCGTCATCACTCTCAAGCTTGGAGACCAAGAGTTCCAAATCGATTCCCGTCCCAGCGATGCAATTGCCCTGGCTGTGAAGATGAAAGCCCCGATTTATGCCTCGTCCCAAGTCCTGGCGAAGGCCAAGGATCTGCCTGCGACCGAAAAACCGGCACAGGAGTTTCGCAAGATGCTTGGTATCCACCTCCAGGAGCTCACCCCTGAGCTGGCCAGCCTCCTTGACCTGCAGCCCAGAAAGGGGATCCTGGTCGCGGATGTCGATTTGGGCAGCGCCGCCTCGGAGGCCGGGGTGCAAAGGGGAGACGTCATTCTCAGGGTGAACGAGCGCACGATTCAAAAGGCCGCCGATCTGGAATCGCTCGTTCAAGGAGCCAAGAGACCCGGCCAGTTGAGAATGGAAGT
This sequence comes from Deltaproteobacteria bacterium RIFCSPLOWO2_12_FULL_60_16, assembly GCA_001798565.1. GTDB lineage: Bacteria > Desulfobacterota > Binatia > UBA9968 > UBA9968 > UBA9968. Next base: position 1,590 of record MGSR01000148.1, on the reverse strand, counting down.
GCTGCGAAAAGGCAAGACCGCTACGGTCGTGGTGAACCTGCCCTCCTAGGCGCCGTTGACGAAGTCTACGCCTTTCCGTTGCTGCTGAAAAGGATCTTGCCCCACTTCCTGGCGGTGGCGTCCAACACCTCTTTGCTGGACTCCGCAACCGGGGGAAAATCCTTCAGCCACTCGAAGGGCCGGCAGGCGTCAATGATCGCCCGGGAATTGAAACCCTTCTTGCCCGGCTGAATGATGGGATCCAGGGGACCGCTCCAACAGCGGCGGATGATATCGATGTCCGTCTCCGGATCGGAACGGCTTGCCAATGCCCAGATCATGTCGTCCGTATTGGACGGGTCGATATCGTCGTCCACGACGATCACATAGCGCCCGAGATACGCGCCGGCGTGGCATTGCGAGGCCACCACGGCGGCCTGCTTGGCATGGCCGGGGTAACGCTGCTTGATCGACACCACGAGAACCAGCCGGCTCCCGCCGGATACCGTGAGCCAGACTCCTTTGACATCCGGCACTCCGGCCTTCTCCATCTCGTCCCAGATCAATGCGGAGCGAAGATACGAGCGATACCATCCGAGCTCCGCCGGCGGTCTTCCCGGAGGCGAGCCGAGCATGATGGGATTGTTGCGGTGATAAAGCCGCCTTACCTTGACGAAGGGTTCCGGTCTCTCAGCGCTCGCATAATACCCGGTCCACTCTCCGAACGGCCCCTCAACCTTCGCCTGATCGAAGATCACGTCTCCCTCGACCACGATCTCCGCGTTCGCCGGAATCGGCAGCCCCGAATATTCTCCCTCGATCAGCTCCAAAGGCTCCCCGCGCACCCCTCCGATGAACTCGTACTCCGGAATGGCGTAGGGAACCTCGATGCTCCCGGCCAGAAAAACCAGCGGGTCGTGGCCGAAAGACATGGCAATTTTGCACGGCCTGCCGGTGCTGATGTACTTCTCCCTCTGAATCCGGCCATGCTTGCCGGGCGATATATAAAACCCCACGGTATCCTTGTCATGAATCATCACCCGGTAGGTTCCCCAGTTCACCCAGCCCTCGTCCGGATCGCGCGTGATATCGATGCTCCCGGTCCCGATGTAGCGACCGCCGTCGAGCTCATGCCACTTCGGAGTGGGAAACTTGAGCAGGTCGATGTCTTTATCTCTGTAGACGTTCTCCAACAGGGGGCTGTCCTTGACGAACCTGGGCGGAATCGGCTTGATCTTCTTGTAACGCTCCCTCCATAGGCGCACGAAGTCCATTTTGGTCTCGCCGGCGGGCATATCCAGAGTAAGCGCCAGCCGTTTCCGGGAGCTCAATGAATTCGACAGAACCCGATAGCCCTTGGGGTAATCCTTGATCTCGTCGAAGAGCACCGCCGGCCCGTCCTCGCGCCGCGCCACCAGCTCGGTGATCGCTCCGATCTCGAGATTCCAATCACACTTCTTGAGGGTCTTGACCTCCTCCAGCCCTTCCGCCTTGCTGATCCATTCCCTCAAATCCCGGTATTCCATAACTGTCTCCCCTTTCTAAAGACGAAACTCGCACACGCAAAAACTGTAACGAACTTAGCTAAATTTGCAGAGCGGGTCAAGGCTC
>MGSR01000147.1:1966-9740 GCA_001798565.1 Deltaproteobacteria bacterium RIFCSPLOWO2_12_FULL_60_16 | reverse complement strand
CATGTGGGAGCCTCCCACGCAGAGACGATAGTGGCTGGCCCGATTGAGGTAAAGAGGGACAAGAAACCCTATCCCCTCCAGGTCCGGCTCCAGGCCCCAGTGGCAGGCGGCGTAGAGCATCAGAGTTCTTACCTGCTCGTTTTCAAAGAGATCCTCGATGATCTGCAAGGGGCTTTTTTCTGAAATTTCGAGAAGCTCTTTCCCCATGGGATCGGCTTCCAGCTTGGCTGTTTGATCCAGGGCGGAAAGCGGCGCGACGTAGGTGGCGGGCGCCAAGAACTCTTCCATGTAACTTTGGAACCTCTGGTGCATTTCTCGGTAGCTGTCGGCGTCCTTCGCGGAGAAGCGGGCGATGGAGCTGCAAGTTTTCTCCACGTCCGTGTAGAGACAAAGAGATCTTCCGTCCCGGAAAGGCATCACGAATTGAAGGGGCGGGCGGATGTATTTGACGCGGTAGCTCTCCTCTAACCTCAGGTCTTTATAGGCGGGCGCGTACTCGACCATCATGTGGTAGATGGAATGCGTATTGTGGAGAAACATAGGAAGAGTCGATTCTTCCGTCGCCAATCCTCCGCCCGCCTCCAGTCTCTTCTCCACGATCAGAGTCTTCAGGCCGGCCTTGCTCAGGTAGGCCCCGGCGATCAAGCCGTTAGGACCCGCGCCGATAATCACCACATCATACTTCTTTGCCATGGCCTCTTTCCCTTTCTGCCCGTTTACCAGGGTTGTCCTTCCCAGGTTTTTTTGAGCTTCAGATCCTCGGCGATGGCCTTGTAGCAGGTGTATCCCTGGCCGGTATGGCCCGCATTGTAGCGCCCCCAGGCGGAGCCGGTAGCGTATAGATTCTTGATCGGTGTCCGGTGCGAGGCGAGCTCGGGAACAGGGATGTAGGGGAAATTCTGTCCGGGCACCCGGTCGATGATGTTCCAGTTCCCCGCCGGCGCCATGTTTCTCTGTCTCCTGGCGGCATCGTAAGGCGTGATCGCGTCGTAGCCGATGACGTTATCCCACCTCATATTCCTCATGTAATGCCGCCATTCCGCCATGGTCCCTTCGGCGTGCTGTTTTTTGTACTCCATCCATTCCCGCTCGCTTAGGGCATAGGCGGGGGCCGCGTGGATCTCGCTTCCGACCACGTGTTTCCCCAGTGGGGCCTGGGTCGGATCGGCCAGGGAGTGATGATGAAAATTGACGATGTGAAGGTCGGGAGGATTTTTTCCGACACGTCTCCAATGGGACTCCTGGACGAGGGATTCCATATTGCGGCTGCCCAGGATGAGCCACTGGCAGTTATTGATGTCAGGGTTGTAGTCGGAGGCCCTATAATCCGCGGCCTCGTGGAGCGCCCAGGTGTACCAGGTGATGCAGGTGAGGCTCCGTTCAAGGTGGGCCACTTTGCGCAGCAGCCCGTTTTCCAGCTGTTCCGGGCCGATGAGGTCGAAGCAGAGCTGATAAGGGTCGACCGTGGTGACGACTATTTTGGCGCGCACTTCGGTCCCGTCATCGAGCACGATTCCTCGCGCCGCGCCGTTTTCTATGAGCACCTTCTTGACCCTGTTCTTGGTGAAAAACTTGCCGCCGTTTTCCAGCAGCACGCGCTGGCAGGCGTGGGCCGCGGTGTGCGTGCCGCCCTTGATGAGGCAGCGGTCCAGGCTCATGGCGATGGATCTTAAAACCTCAAGGCCGCTGTCGCCGACCTCGGTGGGAAATCCTACCGCCTTCGCCACCCTGAGGGTGAAATAGGCCAGGCCCTCGCTCTCCCAGAACTCGCTGGCGGCCTGGTCCGCAGCCAGGTTCAGAAAGCGGCGATCGACCAGGGCATCGGGCCGTTTCATGTAGTCGGTGAGCCACCTCTCGAGGGGAGTAGGCTGGCCGGGAGGCGGAGGAAGGTTGAAGAGATCCTCCAGCGCGGCCAGTTGATAGCCTCCTTCCGGCCGCGTCAGCTCGTAGGCCTTCAGCCACTTCTCGGCGTCCCTCTCTCCGGCGAAGCGGCGCACCTCGCGGAAGGTTTTCTCGCCCGTGGGATCTTCTTCCGGGTGATAAAGCGGGAGGCAGCTATGGTCCTCTTTGAGGATGACCCCCAGGGCCACCTTGTTATGAAGGAGTTTAAGCCCCTTTTCCTCGATCTCGGGAAAATCGCGGTAAAGAGGCAGGAAATACCAGCGGCGGACCGTGCTCGCATGCGTGTTGCTGATGAATCCGGGGGCGGCGGCTTCGTGCGATCCCCAACCCCCTCCAAGCTCGTGCCTTTCCTCGAAGAGGGCCACTTTCATCCCGCCGTATTTGGCAAGATAGATCGCAGTAACCAGAGCCTTATTGCCGCCGCCTACGATGACGGCGTCGAATGTTACGTCAGCCATGGCACCTCCCCCTCTAGAAGCGTGAGGGGGTCGGGAGTCCTGACTCAAAGACTCCCGACCCCTTACCCGCGCCTTTGTCAATGTAGAAGACCGACGGATCCGACTTCAGATCCTCACGTAGAGGTTTTGCCTGTCCCCGTGAGACGAGTTGTGCGAGATCGCCAGCGCGCTCATCCAAATCGCCAAAGAGCATCGCTTTTGAGGGGCAGGCCTGGACACAGGAAGGTTGCATGCCCGCCACGACTCTGTGGTAGCAGAGGTCGCACTTTTCCACTGCTCCCTGGACATGGACTTCGTAGTCCTGTTTCTCATGGGGTGTCAGATAGTCTCGGAAGTAAGGCCGATTTCCTTGGTTGACTTGGAGGACTCCATAAGGGCAGGCGGAGAGGCAGGGCCCGGCACCGTCACAAACGCAGGATTGCGGGTCGATGAGAACAATGCCCCCCTCGCCCCTCGTGATCGCCACGGTCGGACAGACTTGCTCGCAGGGCATCTCGGCGCATTGCATACAGAGCACAGGGGTCCAGGTTTTGGATACCTTTGGGAATTCTCCTTCCTCCTTTTCCTCGATCCGGATCCAGGAGACTCCCGGAAGCGTTGAATTCTCCGACTTGCAAGCGATTATGCAGGCGTAGCATCCGGTGCAGCGACTTGGGTCTATGGCCAGTCCGTAGCGGGCCATGGTCTCACTCCTTTCTCACCCGGCAAGGGTAGGACACCATGCCGATGGTTCCACTTACGGGATCGGTGAACGAGTCGTCGTAGAGGTTGTTGACGTTGGCTGAGCCATCCAAGCTGCCGTAGCCCTCTAAAGCGAGAGAATCACAGCCCTGCCACCATCCGTAGGGGATGTAGATCACTTGGGGATGGACAGCCTCCGTGAGTACGGCCTTCAGCACTACATTCCCCTGGATCGTGCCGTCTCTTTTGGGGGTTTCCACCATAACCCGCTCGCCCTCCGGGATGCCCAACTTCTGCGCTGTTCTGCGGTTGATCCAGACGGAAGGCTCTTTGTCGCACTCCCTCAGCCAAGGCACAGCCCTCAGTTGTCCGTGAAGCCAATGCATCGGCTTGAAGCCGCTGCTTAGAATCAAGGGAAACTCCCTGAACAGGTCAGGCGTGCTGACCGGTCCGGGCTCTGGTTCTTTCCAGGCAGGAAGGGGGCCGTAGCCCAGGGTCTTAAGTTTTTCTGAGTATAGCTCAAGCTTGCCGGTCGGAGTGGCTACTCCTTTGGGCTTGCCGCTCTTCTCGTCCGTGGCGGCATATCTCCTGTAGGGCTGCGGCGGCGGCGCATAACGGACTCCTGGCGGCGAGGCGTCGAGATCGTCGACTGTCACCTTGAACGGCTCAAGCATGGTGTTGAAGGCCTTCTTGATATCTCCGTCCCAAAATTCCTTCCCAAAGCCCAGCCTCTTTGCCAGTTCAAAAATGATTTTGAGGTCCGGCCAGGCCTCGTGTTGGGGTTCGACAATGGGCCGTCGGTGCATGAGGTAGGGCGGATTGTAGTTGACGAACTCGGACTCCCAGTGGGTCGCGCAGGGCAGGATGATATCGGCCATCGCCATCGCCGGGGTTTCCCAGATGTCCCCCATGACCAGAAAGTCCAATTGTTTTAGCGCATCCATCATCTTCTTGGAGTTGGGATTTGAAGTCCCCATCCCCGAGGCAAGCGCAAGCATTCCCTTGATCGGATAGGGTTTCCCCGTGAGGATGGCGTCAGCCACCAAGTTCATCGGTCCCACGTATTCTTTGTTGTAGGCCCTGGCCTTGAATCCGGCGGCGGCAACCAGGCTGTTATTTATCCAACCTTCCGGAAGGTGCTGAGAGCCCTTCACATCCTTGAAGGTCGGGTCGGATTCGAAACTGAGCCCTCCAGGCACATCCCAATTTCCGGTGACGACCGAGAGCAGAGCGAGGGCAACGGCCGTATAATACCCGTTGGAGCTTTTGTGCAGGCCGTTATACCAATCGGTGCTGGCCGGCTTGGTGTTAGCGTAGAGGCGGGCTACTCTTCGGATATCCTCGGCCTCCACCCAGGTCATTTTTTCGGCCCACTCCGGGCTGCATGCCTCGACCATATCCGTGAAGAGCTGCCATGCCGGCCGGCAGGAGATGCCGTTGACGGAATAGGAACCGTTCAGGGCCGGCTCCACATGAGAGGGAAACCATGGATCGGCCGGTTGCGGCGCGCTCTCTTTCGTATTCCACACCAGATAAGGACTTCCATCGCTGCTGACAAAGAGGCCGTTGTCGTCACGCACCAAAAAGGGCGCATTGGTCCAATACTTGAGAAAATCAGCATCCACCAGCCCTTCGTGGATAATCACATGGTGCATGGCGAGAAACAGGGCAAGATCGGTGCCGGGCCTTGGCGCAAGCCAGATATCAGCTTTCGCGGCGGTGGGCGCGAGAACAGGGTCGATCACGACGAGTTTGGCGCCACGCTGCTGGGCGTCGAGGATCTTCCGGGCAAGCGGCGGCTCGGTATGGAGAATGTTATAGCCTACCAACAGGATAAAGTTGGTCTTCTCATAATCGATGGAGGGATGGAGACCCCTGTTCCCGAAGTGGAGTGGAAGCCCCGGGCAGCTCCGGCTGTAGCAACAGATGTGTCCGGTGCCGCCGTGGTTGGGGCTGCCGTAAAGGCTGGAAAGGCGGCCGAAGAATCTATACCATTCCGATCCTGACGACCCGCCCGTGGAGCCCTTCTGGAAGAAGAAGGACTCCGGCCCGTAGAGCGCTTTGATCTCGTTCATCCTGGCGGCCATGGTGTTGAGAGCCTCGTCCCAGCTAATGTGCTGCCAGCCGGGATCGGCGTCTCCTTTCGGTCTGGTCCGCTTCATCGGGTATTTGAGCCGCCCGGGATGATAGATTTCCTGCTTGGCCGAAAGCCCCTTCGGGCACAGGGTGCCGGCGTTGTTGTCGGAGTTGGGATCTCCCTCAACCTTGACCAGGTAACCATCTTTCACGTAGGCGACGATTCCGCAGAGAGCCGCGCAGTGGATGCAATAGGAATGAATCCGCTCAGTGCGATTTGCGCTCATGTAGGCTCCTTTCCCGCCATACCGATGTCGTTCTCCGGAATCCACCACGTTTTCTGTCGAGCAGATAAAAAAGAGCGCCTGAGGGAGCTTTCCGTCCTTCAGATCATGTTGAGCCAGCAAAAACCGTGCCCCCTGAGTTTGTCGGAAGAGTGGTCCAATATCGCGGCGGGCTAAGCTCTCTATTTTTAAAGTTAGGACAAAGGCGACTTCTTTTCTCAACTTTTGGAAAAGCGCCTGGAGAGACCTAAAAGGATCGGGCCGCGCGCCTTATCGGTCGATCAGATGCGCGGCCGCCTGGTAGGTTTCGAATTTCATCCGCACGTAGGGGGAGGTGTAGGCGTGCTGGATCCTTTCGATGCGCTCCGGCTTGCTGAAAAACTCCCGGTTTGCCCATAGGGCGAGCTTGCCCAGCTCCTCGCGCGAGAGATGGCGCGTGGGCATGACGGTGTGCACCGCGTCCCAATGCTCCAAGTCCAGGCTCTCGATGCGGTTCTCCTTCATCCCCTGGCGCCAGACCTGAGTGCCCGGCATGGGAGTCAGGAGCATCATGACGGCGCAGTCGGGATCGATGTCGTCGACCACGGAAAAGCGCTTTTTGATTTTCTCGGCGTCGTCCTCCCAGAAGCCGTTCATGTAGGTGCCGACCGTAGAGATGTCATTCCGGCGCAACAGGCGCACCAGCCATCTGAGGTCCTGGACCGTGTAAGGCTCCTTGGTCTTGTGGATGTTCGCCAGCTCCTCATCGGTTCCGACTTCGATGCCGAACAGGACCTGGTAGCAGCCGGCCTTGTGCATCCTGGGGATCAGGTCGGCGTCCCGCATCAGGTTTCCCGCCCTGCCCATGAAGAACCACTGGATATCGAGGGCGCGCCTTTCCAGCTCGTCGAGGAGATCCAGCATCTTCTGCCGGTCGGAGTTAAAGTCGTCGTCCATGAAGTTGAGCGCCTGGACCCCGTAGCGCCGGTTGAGCAGCTCCATTTCGTCGGCGACTAATTTCCCGCTGCGGGTGCGGTGCACGAAAAAATCACCGCGCCGCCTGGGATCGATGAGGCCCCATTCGTAACAGAAGCTGCAGGCGCCTTCGCATCCCCGGCTGGTCACAGCCTCATTGTAATTTTCGATTTTCGAAAAGCCCACGTACTTTTCCATCGGAAAGAGATCGTAGGCCGGCATGGGCAGCTCGTTGAGGTCGGGAAGGAGCGGCCGGGCGGGGCTCAAGGCGATCTCGGAGCCGTCGCGGTAGGCGAGCCCAAGGATTTTCTTAGGACAGGGTTTTTCCTTCTTCAGCTCAGCCAAGAGCTCAATCAAGGTCGCCTCGGCCTCGCCGAGCAGAACGTAGTCAAGCTGCGGCGCTAACGTGAGCAGCTCTTTGGACATCGCCGAGATGCCGAGACCGCCCGTTATAGTGACGAGCTTGGGGAAGGTTCCTTTGAGAAGCTCCATGGTCTCCATGAAGCGCACAATGGGGGTGGCGCCGCCGTCCGTGATCAGCCGGGTGCCGAGGAAGACGGCATCGGGCGCCTCTTCCCTCACCCGCTCGATCATCTGCTGCTCGTCCAGTTCGAGGGCGCGGCAGTCGAGGACCGAGATCTCGGCGGTTTTTTTCTCGCGCACAAAAGAGGCGAGCTGCGCGTGCAGCGGATTGCAGGCAATGTGCTTGGAGCCCCAGCGCACCCAGTTGCGCATCGGCGGGGTGAGAAAAAGCAGCTTCATTGTTTACCCCCGTGAGTCAATGCATCAGGCATGGAAAGTTTAGGCCTTGATATTATCGATGCGAAGCAATTTCGGTGCCATAAATCTTCGACTATCTTCGGACTCCGTTGTTTTTATTCAGAGACGCCTAGCAAGAGGTGGCCGCAATCGGACCGGCATCGAAGCAAGTCAATTCGCGGCCGTTTTCAGCGCCGCGTCGGGCAGCGGCTCTCCATCCCCGATGTCGAGGCTGATGTCGAAAACTATCGCTTTACCGTCCATAAAAAGGGAAAGCTCTCCGCCGGGGCTGGCCAGGAAGGCGAAGCCGCCTACCGTGTAATAGGAGGCCGGCGCGCCGACCCCGAAGCCTCTGGGATCAGGAGGCAAAATTTGAATCGGCCGCCCGTCATAAAAGCCGAGCACGTTGCGTCTTTCCTTCCACTTTTTAATTTCCTCGTTCCCTTACTCGGTATTGCTGTCGACGACGATGAGATGCTCAGCCGTGTGGTACAGCGCAGCCAGAGTCGGCTCCTCCAACAGAGCGGACAGGAGGGTGTCTTTCGGCAGCCAGCGATACTTTTTCTCCCACAGCTCCAACGGGATCGCCAGGTGCGCGTGGTCCGCGTCGAGGGGGAAAAGATAGCGCGCCGCTCCGGCCACCAGCATCTCTTTGATGTG
>MGSR01000147.1:1759-1901 GCA_001798565.1 Deltaproteobacteria bacterium RIFCSPLOWO2_12_FULL_60_16 | reverse complement strand
ATCTCTGTTTGCCCAGGAGGCAGTCTCTTCCTCTGACCGGACTGCGCAGCCGCTCGCCGAACGATTGCTGATAGCGATAAGCCGTCCTGATTCCCTCGGCGCTGAAATACCACGGGTCGGAGTCCGGCATCTCCTGGCCGTA
>MGSR01000147.1:0-1693 GCA_001798565.1 Deltaproteobacteria bacterium RIFCSPLOWO2_12_FULL_60_16 | reverse complement strand
GAGGGCGCGCAGGGCTCTCCGAGAATCTTTACGGAACCGCCGCTGCGAGGGAAAGCGATCGCATCGCGGCAAGCATCGGTCCGACTGGAGGCCGTGGCATGTATCTTGCTGTTTTTCCGCCCCGGGCTGCGGGCGGCGGATTTCCACATACCTCATCAAAGCGGACGGGAGGCGTCGATGGCACCAGACAAGCAGACTATCGTAAGGACGAACGGCAAGGCTCCCAGGTGGGGGATGGCCATTGATCTCAAACGTTGCGTCGGCTGCCAGAGCTGCACGCTGGCCTGTAAGGTCGAGAACGGCACGCCTCCGGGGATCTTCTGGATGAGGGTCCTGGAAAAGGAAGAGGGCACCTACCCCGTAGCGCGGAAGGTTTTTCTGCCCGTCCGCTGCAATCACTGCAGCGAGCCGCCGTGCGTGCCGGTCTGCCCGACCGGCGCCAGCTACAAGCGGAAAAAAGACAACCTGGTGTTGATCAACCAGGACAAGTGCATCGGCTGCCGCGCCTGCGTGGTGGCCTGCCCGTATCAAGTCCGCTTCATCTCCGAGGATGCCAAGGGATACTACGGCGACGAGCTCACTCCCTACGAGGCCGAGAGCTATAAAAAATGGCAGCCCCGCACGGTGCAGAAATGCACCTTCTGCGTCGATCGGCTCGAGACCGGGCGAGAACCCGCCTGCGTGCAGACCTGTCCTACGTGCGCTCTGGTCTTCGGCAACTTGAACGATACGGAAAGCGAGATCGCCAAGCTGGTCAGAGGGCGCGCCCATTTTCAGCCGCGCGCCGAGCTGGGAACCGACCCTTCGCTCTATTATCTCACGTAACCTTTTTTAGGAGGACGACATGGCGCATGAGTTCAACATGGATTTGACCCCCCAGGAGGAGTGGTCCTGGCTGGTGGCGATCGACCTGTTTCTCGGCGGGCTGGGCGGCGGCCTCTTCCTTCTCTACCAGGTCTTCGGTCTTTCTTCCGCGGTCGCGCTGCTCTCCTTGGGATTGGTGGTGCTCGGGGGCCTGGTGCTGCTCTCCGAGCTGGGACATCCCCTGCGGGCGTGGCGCGCGCTGCTCAAGCCTTTCTCTTCCTGGATCAGCCGCGGCGTGATCTTCGTCGCGCTTTTCTTGATCTTCGGGGCGCTTTACGTTGCTCCTGCCTTGGAATACTTTTCCTGGCTGCCGTGGGGCGACGATCCGACAGCGAAAAAAACGATCGGAGCGATCGCCGGTGCCGCGGCCCTTTTGGTGACCCTCTATCCCGGCTTTGTGCTCGCCGCCTCTCCCTCCATTCCCTTTTGGAACAGCCCACTCCTGCCGGTGCTGTTTTTTTCTCACTCGCTCATGGGCGCAAGCGGGGTTGTGTTTCTGCTGGCTCCCTTTGCGCTCAACGGAGCGGCGCTGCCGGCCATCCGCGTTGTCGGCGAGGTGCTGATCGCCACCAACTTTGCGCTCATCGCCATCTATCTCCTGACCTTGAGGGGCTCCGGGCTCGCGGCCAGAGAGGCGGTGCGGCGCCTGAGCGAAGGGGCTTTAGGATGGACCTTCCAAGTCGGGGTCGTTCTGGTCGGCATGATCCTTCCCCTGGCCGTCGTCATCTGGCTCCCGTCGGCGGCGGCTTTCGCCGGCATCTGCATTCTCATCGGCGCTCTTCTCTTCCGCTATTGCGTGTTGAAGGCCGGAGTCTATGTCCCTTTTGCG
>MGSR01000146.1:6802-6969 GCA_001798565.1 Deltaproteobacteria bacterium RIFCSPLOWO2_12_FULL_60_16 | reverse complement strand
TCTTATCCTGGAGGTAGAAGTAACTCGTGGTTCCGATGAGGATAGGGTAGGCGACGAGCAGGAAGATCAAGACCGGGTCGATAGCGCCGGGAGATTCGAAGCGCAAGAAGGCGATCAGCGACGTGATCAGTCCGACGAGGGCTATTAGGCCAATGATTTGGAGGGGC
>MGSR01000146.1:468-6786 GCA_001798565.1 Deltaproteobacteria bacterium RIFCSPLOWO2_12_FULL_60_16 | reverse complement strand
GTCTATGAGATGAATCCGGACTCCAATCGCCTGGAGGTCACCCAACAATCCGGCATCAAAGGCCTCCCGGACACCGCCGCTCACGGCTACGCGTTCGGCGAAGGCATCCCCGGCTGGGTCATGCAAAACCAGAACACCGTGATCATGCCGGACATATCCAAAGAACAGTACCTACAGGTCGACCCCTGGGCCAAGAACCTCGGCCTTCGTTCCTATGCGGCCGTCCCGATCATTGTCAAAGGCCAAGCCACCGGGATCATCGGCATGTACTCCCTGGAACCTAACTTTTTCCAGGACTCCAACCTGCTCATTGCCCAACTCGCCGCCCAGCTCTACGGCCTCAGCGTGGCCGGCCTGGACCGTCAATAGCAAATCGTCGATCGAGTTCTTCGGGTTTGTTGGGTTTGTTGGGTTGGGGACCCAATAAACTCAATGAACCCAATAGGCCCGATGAACTCAAAGAACCCAATGAACTCAATAAACTCAACGAGCCGTGTTGACTGTTGACTATTGACCATTGACTATTGGCCGATAACTACTCTTTCAGCAATTTTTTGATGGCGGCGCCCAGTTCCCGGTGGGTGAAAGGCTTGGCTATGTAATCGTTGCAGCCGGCCTGGAGACATTTTTCCTTATCTCCTGGAAGGGCGCGCGCCGTCGCTGCGAGAATCGGGGTCGACTGGGTCTTGGGGTTTTTGCGAATCAGCAAAGAGGCCTCGAGCCCGTCCATTTTGGGAAGAGAGATATCCATAATGATCAAATCCGGCAGATAGGACACTGCTTTTTCGATTCCCTCCTTGCCGTCCTGCGCTACCGCCGATTCGTAGCCGAGAAACTCCAACTCCTTCTGAATGACGTCAATGGTCGCGGGATTATCTTCAACCAGGAGGATTCTCTTTTTCATCCAGGGCTCCTTTATTTCGAATATAACATATCAACACCGCCAAAAGCCACCTCGTCCTCGCTCCGCGGGAAATCTCAAACGGCAGATCTCAGATTTTAGATTTGCTTGGAAATTTGAATTTTGGATTGGCTTGCTACAGGTCAAACCGGGGCCTGCGGACCATTTCTTCCACCAATTCCTTATAGCGCTCCATGACGACCTGCCTCCTCAGCTTGAGCGTAGGCGTCAATTCCTCCCTTTCCACCGTGAGATTTTGCGGCAGGATGCGGAAGCTGCGCACCGCCTCAAACGCGGCGAGCTCCTTGTTTTTCTGTCGAATTTTCTCTTTCACGAGAGCGAGAACCCGTGGATGCGAGGCGATCTCCTCCGGGCTGTGAAATTCCAGCCCCTCCCGCTCGCCCCACTGCCGCACCTGCTCCTGGTTCAGCGTGATCAGCGCAATGAGGTGGCTTTGCCGATCGCCCATCACCATCGCTTGATTGACCCAGGGGTCCATCTTCAAAAGATTCTCAATCATCTGCGGCGCGACCTTTTTCCCGCCCGAGGTGACAATCAGATCCTTCTTGCGGTCGGTAATGCGCAGAAACCCCTCACCATCGATTTCGCCGATATCCCCCGTGTGAAACCAACCCTCCGGGTCAATCGCCTCCCGCGTCCCCTTGGCGTCGCGATAATACTCTTTGAAGACATTCGGCCCGCGCAACAGGATCTCCCCGTCGGGTGCGATGCGGCATTCCATGCCTGGAAGCGGCGGCCCGACCGTGCCGAACTTGTACCGCTCCTGGCGGTTGACGTGCGATACCGTTGAGGTTTCGGTCAGACCGTATCCCTCTAAAATCAGGATGTCCAGGGAATGAAAAAATTCGCCGATCTCCTGCGCCAACGGGGCGCCGCCCGAAATCGCCAGACGCAATTTTCCTCCCAAGCTCGCCTGAATTTTGGCAAAGACCAGTGCGCGGGCCAGCGCATGGGCGATGCGGAGAACCCAGGGGACGGGCAAACGGTCTCTCCGGCGCCGGCTGACCCGGCTCCCTACCGATACCGCCCAGCGGAAAAGAAACCTCTGGAGAGTGCTGCCAGCCGCCAGTCTGGATCGAATCCTGCCGTAGGCGTTCTCATAGATTCTCGGAACGGAGAAGAGCAGCGTGGGACGAATGACCAGCAGATCCTTGGCGATCGTTTCCAGCGAGCGGGCAAAGCCGCAGGTATAGCCTTTCGCGACCACCATGAAATGCTCCAGCCGCCCGAAAGAATGGGCGAAGGGCAGAAACTGGAGCGTGACATCCTCCTCCGAAGAGGAAAGCGCGGCGTCCACCGCATCGATCACAAACAGGTAATGCCCATGCGTGGTCAGCACCCCTTTGGGCTCTCCGCTTGTCCCGGAGGTATAGATGATCGTGAGATCATCTTCCGGACGCCGCGAAGACGCCAGACGATCCAGCGCCCCTTGCTGCCCCTCGCCGTAGCGCCGCCCCTGCTCCTGGAGATCGTGGAGAGCGAAGACCCTGGGATGCTCCAGCCCGGGGGAAACGGATCCGCCGGCCGGATCTATCACGATAATCTGCTTCAGTTGTCGCAGGGGCGAATCGCCGGGAGCCAGCTTGCCAAGCCTCTCAAAAGAATCTACCAGCAGCACGGCGCATTCCGCATGCTCGAGGATATGGCAGACCTGGGAAGGGGTGCTCGAGTAATAGATCGGCACCGTCAAGGCGCCGATGCAGATATTGGCCCAATCGATCAGGCTCCACTCGACTCGATTGGCTGAAAAAATGGCGACCCGATCTCCCTTTTTGACCCCGAGGGCGGCCAGGCCGAGGGCAATTTCCTCAACCCGACGCAAGGCCTCTTGCCAGGTGTAGGTCTCCCAATGGCCGTTGCGCGCGAAACGGTAAAGGATCCGGTTTCCATAGCGCCTGGCCTGGGAAAGAAACATGTGCGCCAGGCTTTGATGCTCCATATATAAATTATAACATAAAAAGTCAGGTTGGGTTAATGACGCGCAGGTGATAAAATGAAAAAATGAAACTCGCGGGGCTTACGGGCGGCATCGCCACGGGAAAGAGCACCGTGACATCCATGTTGCGTCAGCTGGGGGCGCGGATCATCGACGCCGACGAGCTTGCTCGGGAGATCGTCGAACCGGGTCGGGAGGCATGGCGGGAAATCGTCGAGGCCTTCGGCCGGGAAATGGTCCGCGCGGACCAAACCATCGACAGGGAAAAACTGCGAAAAATAATCTTCGCGGATCCGCAGGCCAGGAAGCGCCTCGAGTCGATTACCCACCCCCGCATCAGAGCGCTGGCGCAGGAAAGGATCGGGCAGCTGGGGGCCGAAGGGGCGGAACTGGTCATCTATGCGGCTCCCCTGTTGTTCGAGAACCAGGTTCACCTCTGGCTCCGGCCGGTGATCCTGGTGGCGTGCGCGGCAACCCTCCAGAAACAGAGACTGCTAAAAAGGGACGGTCTCAGCGAGGAGGAGGCCCAGCGCCATCTCCAGGCCCAGATGAGCCTCGAGGAAAAGAGAAAGCTGGCCGACTTCATCATTGAGAACGACGGCAGCCTGGAGGAACTTAGCAGGCAGGTTCAGGAAATCTGGGAAAAACTCACAAAACAGGCAGCAGGCAGCAGGCAACAGTAAGAGCTTTTTTTCTACTATTGCCTAATGCCTTATGCCCCTTGCCTTTAGTCACTTGATCCGTTCCAGGTACTTCCCTTCCGAAGGATCCACGCGCACCTTGTCGCCCACCTGAATAAAGGGGGGTACCTGAACCGTAATGCCGGTCTCCAGCTTGGCCGGCTTGTAGGAGGCGCTGGCCGTCGCGCCCTTGAGCGACGGCTCTGTCTCGACGACTTCCAGGTCTACAGTGGGAGGCGGGCTCATCCCGACAGGTTTCCCGTCAAAAAATTCGATCTCCACCACCTGGTTGGAAAGGAGATAGCCGAGGAGCTCTCCGATCTCTCCGGCGGCGAGCGAGATCTGCTCGTAGTTCTCGGTATCCATAAAGGTGTAGAGATCCCCCTCGTTGTAGAGGTACTGCATCATGCGGCTCTCCAGCGTGGCCTGCTCGAGCCGGTCCTCAGACCTAAACTTCCGCTCCGTGCCCAACCCCGTCTTGAGATTCTTCATTTTAGTCTGCATGAAGCCGCGCTTGTTGCCCGGCGTCAGGTGATGCACCGAGGAGACCCGGTACAGGTCTCCCTCGTAGACAATGATCATCCCCGGCCTAATCTGCGTCGCGTTGATCATACTTCTAACCTTTCATGTTTCTTTTCCAATGGCAACCGGCTATGCATATAGTCCGCGCCAGAGCATAGCCCGCGCCACGCGGCTGACTCCCAGCATAAGCGCCGCCAACCGCATATCCACCTTCTCCTTTTGGCTCGTTCGGAGCACCTCCTGGAAGGCGCGGGTCAGAATCTCCCGGAGCTTCTTGTTCACCTCGTCCTCGGTCCAGAAGAAGTTCTGCAGATCCTGCACCCACTCGAAGTAGGAAACGACGACCCCGCCTGCGTTGGCCAGGATGTCGGGAATGACGAAGACCTCTTTGTCTCGTAGAATCTCATCAGCCTCAGGGGTCGTCGGCCCGTTGGCCCCCTCTGCGACGATCCGGCACTTGAGTCTCCCCGCATTCTCTCTCGTGATCTGCATCTCGCCGGCAGCCGGAACCAGGATATCGCACTTTAGTTCCAGGAGCTGATCCCCGGGAAACTTCTCTCCCTTAGGAAATTTGTCCAGACGAGGATTCTTCTCCTTAAACTGGATGAGCTCATCGATGGGAAGCCCTTTACCGTTAGTTACCGCGCTCGACCGATCACTCACGGCAAGGACTTTAACCCCCAGACCGGCAAGTTCTTTGGCCGTCACAGACCCAACATTACCGAATCCCTGGATCGCCGCGCTGCATTTCGCCAAATCGATCCCGAGATGCTTGGCCGCCTCGATGATCGTGTAGACCACGCCGCGACCGGTCGCCTCGCGGCGGCCCAGGGTTCCTCCGACAGCCACTGGCTTACCGGTCACCACTCCCGGCACGGCAAATCCCTTATGCTGGCTGTAGGTATCCATGATCCAGGCCATGATCTGTTCGTTGGTCCCCATATCCGGAGCCGGCACATCGACCTCAGGCCCGATGAAATTGAGGATCTCCGCCGTATAGCGCCGGGTCATCCCTTGAAGCTCGTTGCGGGAAAGCTCAGCGGGATCACAGGCTATCCCCCCTTTTGCCCCACCCAGTGGCAAGCCCACCAGCGAGCACTTCCAGGTCATCCACATCGCCAGCGCCGAAACCTCCCCGAGATTGACATCGGGGTGGTAGCGTATGCCTCCTTTGAACGGGCCAAGGACATCGTTGTGTTGTACCCGGTAACCGGTGAATACGTGAACCCCGCCGTCGTCCACGCGTGTCGGGACACTAACGATCAAGGCCCGATCCGGCCGCTTTAGTCTGGCCGCGACATTCGGATCGAGGTTGAGTTTTTGAGCAGCGCTCTCGAACTGTTGGACAGCCATCTCGTTCGCCGGGCTGCGCCATTCTAGCGTCGCCATATTTGCCTCCTCGTTATTGGTCAATAGTGAATGGTCAACTCGGTTCGTTGAGTTTATAGAGTTTATTGGGTCCCCAAATCAGGATAACCCAACAAACCCAAAAAACCCGATTCACCATTGACGATTGACTCTTCTAGCCCGGCGGCCAGGTAAAAGGCCTGCCTCCCAACAGGTGGAAATGGAGATGATAGACGCTCTGCCCCGCCCCGGCGCCGTGGTTGACAACCAGACGGAAGCCGCCCCGTGAGATCTTCTGCTCCTTCGCCACCTGAGAAGCGACATAACAGATCTCTCCGACAAGCCCTTTATCCTCCTCCCCGACATCCGCGAGCGTTTTTATGTGTTTGCGCGGCACGATGAGGATGTGGACCGGCGCCTTCGGGCTGATGTCCCGGAAGGCCACGACGGTCTCGTTCTGGTATACGATGTCGCCCTTGATATCGCCTCTCACAATACCGCAGAAAAGACATCCCACAGCCGCGTCCCCTTTCATCTATCTTCTATCCCACTTCGCTAAAGCTTCGAGGGATTATCCTCCGAAGCCTTGGCGAAGGAGGATCCTCAATCCTCGGTTTCCTGAGGGCAATACGCAAGAATCTTACCATCGCTGATCTTCAAAGGCACGTTTTGCAGAGAGGCCCCGAAGCAGGGGCCCCAGACGCACTCGCCCGTCGCCGGCTCATAGGTGGCGCCGTGGTTGGCGCAGATGAGATAACGCCTGTCCTCGGTAAAAAACTCGTTATCGATCCAATCCATGGAGATGGGGATGTGGCGGCAGCGATTGACGTAGGCGTAGACGCTCCCCTCGTAGGCGACCAACAAGCCCTCCACATCTCTCCCCTGACACTTGAGGCGAAATTTCTTTGTCA
>MGSR01000146.1:0-444 GCA_001798565.1 Deltaproteobacteria bacterium RIFCSPLOWO2_12_FULL_60_16 | reverse complement strand
GAGCCACTACTTTGCCCCGGCCGAATCTCTTTTGGTCCCCCGCCATCGGTTTCCTCCTAGTCGGCCAGATAGGAGAGGTCCCCGGGCGGGCAACCCACCAGCACCTCCCCCTGATCCACGAGCACGGGCAGCGGGTAGAGGGAGAGGCCTTTGCAGGGTCCGTCGAGGCACAGTCCGGACGCCGGATCATAGAGCGCGCCATGCGTCAAGCAGATGAGCTGCCGGCGGTCCTCTGTGAAAAACTGGTAGCGGACGAAATCCAGCGGGGTGGTCATGTGGCGGCAGCGATTGACGTAGGCATGAAATTTTCCCTCATAATTGATCAGGAAGCCGTCCACGCGGTATTTCTGGCAGATCAACCAGAACTTCTTGACCGACCCCGGCTGCATTTCCTCGACCCGGGCGATCACCCTTCCGCCCCGCCTGCTCTCGCGCTCCATCCTG
>MGSR01000145.1:1275-5195 GCA_001798565.1 Deltaproteobacteria bacterium RIFCSPLOWO2_12_FULL_60_16 | reverse complement strand
GAAATTCATCCCTTTGCAGATGGCAACGGACGCACGGGGCGCACGCTGGCCCTATGGGAGCTTTATCGCCGTGGGTTTGACACGCATCACATCTTTTCGGTGGATGAGTTTTACTGGGAGAATCGCCCCCGGTACTACGAATCGCTGGATGCAGTTCGAAAAGCGAGGGGTGACTTGACTGGTTGGCTCGAATACACGGCGGAAGGTCTTCGGCTGACGCTTGAAAAAGTATGGTCACGAGCGCAGCGGCTGATGGCGGAATCCGGGTCAAAGAGAATCGTCTTGCGACCGAGGCAAGAAAAACTCCTTAATATGCTAAGGGATCATGCAAGCCTCACACCGCGGCAGATATGGGAGGGACTTGGCGTCTCCAGACAGGGGGCGATGGACCTCTTGAAGCCTTTGATCGAGGCGGGTCTGGTCCAGCGGGTTGGCACAAAGAAATCAGGGCGATATATGCTTGTGTAAGCAATGGCACGGACGGTCAAGAATAACCACGACTGCAAGTGCGCCGCACCATTGTCTAAGGAATCCGCAGTGATATAGGATCGCGAGCGATGGCCACCGTTTATGTCGCGGGAGTGGGGATGACGAAGTTCGGCAGGAGCCCTCAGACTCTCACCGAGCTCTGCTGCGAAGCGACGAGCCGCGCGCTCTCCGATTCCGCGATTCAAGAAATAGAGGCCCTCTACCTCGGCGTGATGAACCCCGAGGAGTTCACGGGCGACAGCAATATCGCCTCCCGGATCGCCGAGGCCCTGGGGCTGACCGGCCTGCCCGCGCTCAGGATAGAGACCGCGTCTTCGGCCGGGGCGGCGGCGTTCCATGCGGCATTCCAGGCGGTAGCGTCGGGGAGCTACCGCCATGTGCTGGTACTGGGGGGAGAGAAGATGACCCACTTGAGCACCAGCGCGACGACGCGGATTCTGGCTGAGGTGATCGATAGGCAGGAGCGGCAGTGCGGCGCCACCATGCCCGCCCTGGCCGCCATGATCACGGAGAGATACCGGAAGCGGTACCGTCTCTCTCCTGCGCGCCTCGAGCGCCTGCTGTGCCGCGTGGCGATGAAAAATCATCTCAACGGCTCCCGCAACCCCTACGCCCAGTTCCAGCAGGCGATTACCGAACAGACCTACTTTTCCAGCAAGTTCGTTTCCACGCCGCTCAGGCTTTATGATTGCTCCCCGATCACCGACGGAGCGGCGGCGGCGATATTGACTTCAGAAAAGACGGATGTAGCCGTTTCCGGCGTCGGTCAGGGGACCGGACCCGTGAGTCTCCGAGAGCGCGACTCCTTTACCTCCTTCCGCGCCACGCAGATCGCGGCCGCCAGGGCCTACCGCATGGCCGGAATCTCTCCCAGGGAGATTGATTTTGCCGAAGTCCATGATGCCTTTACCTCCTTTGAGATCATCAGCACCGAGGACCTGGGATTTTTCCCCGCGGGACGGGGGGGTGATGCCGTCGAAGAAGGCAAGACGGCGCTCGATGGCCCTCTACCGGTCAATCCCTCCGGAGGGTTGAAATCGCGGGGTCATCCCGTGGGGGCGAGCGGAGTGGCGCAACTGGTTGAGGTCGTGCGGGGGTTGAGGGGGAGCGCCGGGGCCAAGCTCAAGCGCGAGGCGAAGCGCGCCCTGGCCCAGAGCACCGGCGGATTGGGGACGAATAACTTCGTCACCATCGTCGAGCGCACGGACAGTCCCCTGATGAAAAATCTCCCGCTGCCGCCCGCTCCTCCGCCCGGGCGGAAGCGCCCCGCGATCAAGCGCACCCAGCCCCCGGCGCTCAGCGAAGAGGGGCGCATCGAGACCTTTACCGTTCTCTATGTCACGCCGGACGGCTTCCTGCCGCCGCTGGCCCTGGCGCTGATTCGGGACCGGCAGGGCTCTCTCTTCATGGCCCAAGGGGAAGACGTGAGCCATTTGAAGATCGGAAGAGAGGTCTATTTGAGGCAGGTGGGAGGACGTAACGTCTTTACCGTCAAGAGCCATCTCATGAAGGTTCGCGAGGCGCTGAAGAAACTCCTGAGCCGGGTGCCGCCGCTGCCGGCGCAGCGCAGGAGGCCTGGCAAAAAGGAGACTCCATGATCCGGCGCAGCCCAAGGCGAATAGAGAAGCGCTTCAAATCTCTGCGCCGGCTTCTCGCCGAGGAGCTGCGCGAGGCGATCGTCGCGGGCAAGCTCGCGGCGGGCGAGAGGCTCTCCGAAGAAAAGCTCGCCGCTTCGCTCAAGGTCGGCCGGGTTCCGCTGCGCGAGGCCTTGAGACGGCTGGAGGCCGAAGGCTATATCACCTTTCTCTCCAACAGCGAGATCATGGTGAGCAAGCCGACGGTGGAAGACGTGCAGGATTATTACTCCATCGCCAGCGCGCTGGAGGGATTGGCCGCGAGGCTCGCCGTGGAGCGGGCCCAGCCGGAGGAGATCTCTCGCTTGCGGGAACTGCACCAGCTTCTCCGGGAGGCCTACAAGGAAAAGGACCCGGAGCGCTACTTTGAGGCGAACAGCGGCTTTCACCGGTTCATAGCGGAGATGGCGAGAAACGAGCGGCTGCACCGCCTGATTGACGAGATGCGCCACGAGATCCAGAAGACCCGCATCCTTACCCTCCACCTGCCGCAGAGGTTCGACTATTCCATGCGCGAGCACGACCAGATCCTGGACGCGTTCCTCAAGCGGAATGCGGAGCTGGCGGAGGCCGCAGTGGTCCGGCACCTGCAGAACCAGATGGAGGCGCTGGTGAGGGTATTGCATGGCTGATCTGTTGCAGGTTCGCGATCTCAAGACCTATTTTTATACCTCGCAGGGCGTGGTGAAGGCGGTGGACGGTGTCTCCTATGACATCCAGGAGGGGGAGACCGTGGCCCTGGTGGGCGAGAGCGGCTGCGGCAAGACCATGAGCGCCCTGTCGATCATGCGCCTGGTCCCCAGGCCTCAAGGGAAGATCGAGGATGGAGAGATCCTCTTCCAGGGGAGGAATCTGCTCGCGCTCGATGAGGAGGAAATGCGCAAGATCAGGGGGGCTGAGATCGCCATGATCTTTCAGGAGCCGATGAGCTCGCTCAATCCGGTGCTCACCATCGGCCGGCAGATCACCGAGACCCTGGAGGCCCATCACCCCGTCTCCGGAGAAGAGGCCAAGCGGCGCGCGCTCGACCTGCTCCGCCTGGTCGGAATACCGGACCCGGCCCAGCGCTTCTCAGACTATCCGCACCAGTTGAGCGGCGGCATGCGCCAGCGCGTGATGATCGCCATCGCGGTCAGCTGCGGGCCCAAATTGATTCTTGCCGATGAACCGACCACGGCGCTCGATGTCACCATCCAGGCGCAGATCCTGGAGCTGCTGCGCGGGCTGTCGCAGGAGTTCGGCCTGGCCATGATCATCATCACCCACAACCTCGGGGTGGTGGCCCGTTACGCCGACCGGGTCCACGTCATGTATGCGGGCAAGATCATCGAGAGCGCCAGCGCGCGCGAGATCTACCAGAATCCGCGCCACCCTTACACGCTCGGGCTGCTGCACTCCGTGCCGCGCCTGGATCAGCCGCGCCGCGCCAAGCTCGATCCCATCGAAGGACAGCCTCCGGACCTGTGGAACCTCCCCGAGGGGTGCAGCTTTGCGCCGCGCTGCAAGTTTGTGGCGGAGAGGTGTGTGCGGGAAGCTCCGCCCTTGAGAGATTTGGAAAATCATCACCGCTCCGCCTGCTGGGTGGCGGAGCAGCTGCGCTGACGTTACTCGTTACTGGTTAATGGTTATTCGTAGAAGAAAACTTAACGGAAGAAATTGACAAAGATGACCGCGATTAACGAGTACACCAATAACGAATATACGAATAACGAGCGCCCCGCGCTCGTCGAGGTGCGTCGCCTGAAAAAATTTTTTCCGGTCTACAGCGGCTTCTTCGGGCAACGCGTCGAGGGCTGG
>MGSR01000145.1:0-1261 GCA_001798565.1 Deltaproteobacteria bacterium RIFCSPLOWO2_12_FULL_60_16 | reverse complement strand
CGAGGGCTGGGTGAGGGCCGTCGATGAGGTGAGTTTCACTATTAACCGGGGAGAGACGCTCGGCCTGGTGGGGGAGTCCGGCTGCGGCAAGACCACGACCGGACGCTGCGTCCTGCAGCTCGATCGACCCACGGCCGGCGAGGTTTGGTTTAATGGACAGGATCTGGCGCGGATGACTGATGCGGAGCTCCGCCCTCTACGGCGCAAGATGCAGGTTGTCTTTCAAGACCCCTACAGCTCTCTCAACCCGCGCATGACCATCGGCCAGATCATCAGCGAGCCCATACGGGTGCACCGCATCAGTCAGAACGGAGGGGAGTGTCAGGATCGAGTGGACGAGCTTCTCCAGGTGGTCGGTTTGAATCCCTTGATGGCCGGTCGCTATCCCCACGAGCTGAGCGGCGGCCAAAGACAGAGGGTGGGCGTCGCCCGCGCCCTGGCCCTCGAGCCCGAGTTCATCGTTTGCGATGAGCCCATATCCGCCCTGGATGTCTCCATTCAAGCGCAGATCATCAACCTCCTGGAGGAGCTGCAGGAGCGCTTTTCCCTCACCTATCTCTTCATCGCGCACGACCTCTCGGTGGTGCGTCATATCAGCGATCGGATCGCGGTGATGTACCTGGGAAAAGTCGTCGAGATCGCGGATTGCCAGGAGCTCTACGAAAACCCCCTCCATCCTTACACGAAGGCGCTGCTTTCCGCGGTCCCCATCCCCGATCCCGCAGTCGAGGCCAAGCGAGAACATATCGTCCTGGGAGGAGAGGTCCCGAGCGCCTTGAGCCCGCCCTCTTTTGACGGCCACCGGGAGACCACCTTTGCCATGCTTCATCCCGTGTCCCCTCACTACAGCACGCTTCTACGTTTCGACCTTCTCAACTATCCAAAGATCGTCGGAGATGTGGCAGAGAGCTGGTCTGTCTCCAAGGATGGCCTGACCTATACCTTTAAGATCCGCCGAGGCATTAAGTTCCACGACGGCAGCCTGCTTACGTCAAAGGACGTGCAAGCCACCTACGAGAAGATCGTCTTTCCTCCGAAGGGAGTGGCCAGCGCCCGTCAGGCCTATTATGCTATGATCGATAAGATCGAAACCCCGGACATTTACACGGTCGTCTTTCACCTCAAGCATCCTTCGACCTCCCTCCTGGCCAACCTGGCATCCCCCTGGAACTATATCTATAAGGCCGACATCCTCGCCAAGGACCCCCGCTGGTATGAGAAAAACGTCATGGGGTCCGGCCCCTTCGTTTTTGTCGAGCAT
>MGSR01000144.1:6375-6487 GCA_001798565.1 Deltaproteobacteria bacterium RIFCSPLOWO2_12_FULL_60_16 | reverse complement strand
CCAGGCCGAGCGGTTCACATCCATTTCCAGCCGGATCATCATTGCGATCTATTTACCTTATTTAACGAGAGAGGGTCAAGAGGGGTTCAAATGTAGTACATCTGGACGCTCT
>MGSR01000144.1:0-6364 GCA_001798565.1 Deltaproteobacteria bacterium RIFCSPLOWO2_12_FULL_60_16 | reverse complement strand
CAGAGGTCGGCAAGGGTGACCTCTGCGAGGATTTTCTCCGACGCCACCATCGCCTTCGTCCAGGTGTCGATCAGCCGGCGCGCAACGACCGAGCCCCCCATCCGGCTTCTTTGACTTCTCAGCTCGCTTCCTAGCATCGGGCCCTCGAGGGCCTTGAGAACCTCGTTGATGTTGATGCCCTCGGGAGGTCGCGCTAGGTAATAGCCCCCGCCCGGCCCTCTTGTCCCGTGCACCAGGTTGGCCCGTTTGAGCAGCACCATGATCTGTCCCAGGTATTCTTCCGGGATTCTCTGCCGGCGCGCGATCTCCTTTACCTGAACCGGCTGATGTCCCCGCTGATTCTGCGCCAGATCGGCGAGCGCGAGCAGCCCGTAGTAACCCTTGGAGCCGACTTTCATGATGATTTCTTCTTTACACGGGATTAACCGAGAAGGTCAAGCGGATTAGTCAAAAAGGCGGGGGAATAAATTTTATTGGCAATTTTTGCCGACAATGGTAGATAGAAGAGGCCGGGAGGTGACGCTATGAAGTTTTTCATCGACAGTGCCGATATCCAGGAGATCCGGGAAGCTCATAGCCTCGGCCTCATCGACGGAGTGACCACAAATCCATCGCTGATCGCCAAGACCGGACGGGGATTTGGCGAAGTCGTCGGCGAGATCTGTTCCCTGGTGGCCGGGCCGGTAAGCCTCGAGACGGTCAGCCGGGACGCGGCGGGGATGGCGCGGGAAGGAGAGGGGCTGGTTCGCTACGGGAAAAACGTCGTGGTGAAAGTTCCCATGACCACCGAGGGATTGAAAGCCGTCAGGCTCCTCGGGGAAAGAGGCATCAAGACCAACGTAACCCTGTGCTTCTCTCCCGTGCAGGCGCTTCTCGCCGCTAAGGCCGGGGCCGCCTATATCAGCCCCTTTGTCGGCCGCCTGGACGACGTTTCCCAGAGCGGCATGGATGTGATCGGGCAGATCGTCAAGATTTACGCCAACTATAAGTTCACGACCGAAGTCCTGGTCGCGAGTATTCGCAATCCCATTCACGTCTTGACTGCGGCTCTGATGGGAGCCCATGTCGCGACGATGCCATTTGCGGTAATCAAACAGCTGGCCCAGCACCCTTTGACCGACATCGGGGTCGAAAGGTTTCTGAAAGACTGGGAAAAAGTCCCGAATAAGTTCTAATCAACCACCGTTTGACAACTCTCCGCTGCCTGAGCTAGATTAAAACGCTTTTTTGCCTCCAACCTTATCACGGGTCGTACCCTAAGGTAGGTCATCTCTTTTATTGGAGGAGATATGGTGCGGAGAGAAAAATCAAATTACGTTATCCAGTCGGTTTCCCACGCGCTCGATGTGCTGGAGCAGTTTCACGGCAGCGTGGATGAGATCGGGGTCACCGAGCTGAGCAAGAGACTGAAGCTCCATAAAAACAACGTTTTTCGTCTGCTGGCGACTCTCGAGGCCCGCGGTTACATCGAGCAAAACCGGGCTACTGAGAACTACCGGCTGGGTCTTCATTGCCTGCAGTTGGGTCAGACCTACATGCAGCAGATGGGTTTTCTCCTCCAGGCCAAGTCCACATTGGAGGAGCTCATCAAGAACGCTAAGGAGAGCTCTTTTGTCGCTATCAGAAAGGGCGCGGCGATCATCCCTCTGGACTTTGAGGAGGCCCGCAGCGCTGTCCGGGTTGTGTCGTTTCTTGGCACCACGCTGCCCCTGCACTGCACGGCGCCGGGAAAGGTCTACCTGGCGTTCGACTCCGAGGAAGGATTGAGCCAGGGCCTGCCCGAGAGGCTCGAGCGTTTTACCGACAAGACGATTGTCGAGCGGCGCCAGCTGCTGGAGCAGGTCAAGCAGGTGAGCGAAGCGGGTTACGCGGTGGAGCAGGGAGAATTTATCGACGAGGTCGTGTGCGTTGCGGTGCCCATCCATGACTATACCAGAACCCTGGTGGGGAGCCTGGCTATCGCCGGGCCGGCGCACCGCTTGAGTCACGACCGGCTTCATAAAGAGATCGTGCCGATGATTCTCAAAGGCGGGACGGAGCTGTCCAAACGGCTGGGTTACCAAGGGTAAGATCCGCTGAAAAAGGCTCACCTGTCGGAGGGGCGCTTACGGCCGGAGGCGTCTCTCAAGATCGATGCCATAGCTCCCTCGGGGAACGCGCTTTCGGCTGCGGCCGATGGAGCGGTGCTTTAACCGAACCTTTTCGTCTCTACGTCCGCAGCCTCACTCGCGCTCCCCTCGGTCTCTCTGCGAAGTCTGCCGCCGGAGGCGTGTCTCAAGATCGATGCAATAGAGTCCGGGTACGCTGTACCGTTGATACGCTTGAACCTCTACGTCTGGTGCATCGATCTTTCGATCCGCCCCCGGCGTTCCACTCCAAGAGCGAGGGGGCTCGCTGAGCAAGGCCAAAGCACCAGTCGTGCAGGTTCAAAGAGCCCACCGAACTATTGCTTTGGCCGCGCGAGGTTAGCCCCCAAGCGATCCTACTGCTTTCGGGGAGCGAGCCAGGTCCCCGAGCGTTCCCTTTTTGACCGGCCTCCCTGAAAGGCAGATCACTTCATTGCCCGTTCCACCAGCTCTATGACGTCCAGTGTTTTTACCTGCTCGTCCATGCCCTTGGCCTTGAGTCCGTCCTCCATCATGATCATGCAGTAGGGGCAGGAGACGGCGACGACGTCCGGGCCGGTCTCGAGCGCCTGCTCCACCCGGATGTAATTGACCCGTTTGTCCTTCGGCTCTTCCATCCACATCCATCCCCCGCCCGCGCCGCAGCACATCGCGTCGTGGCGGCAGTGCTTCATCTCCTGGAGCTGGGCTCCGCGGATCTGCCGGATCACCTCCCGCGGCGCGTCATAGATCTGATTGTAGCGGCCGTAATAGCAGGAATCGTGGTAAGTGACCTTGCCGGGGAGCTCGCCGGGCAGGGCGATTTTTCCTTGCCGGATCAGGCCGTGCACGAACTCGGCGGCGTGGATGACCTCGTAGTTGCCGCCGAATTGAGGGTATTCGTTCTTTAAAGTGTTGAAGCAGTGGGGACAATTGGTGAGAATTTTTTTGAACCGGTAATTGTTAAGGACCTCGATCAACGCCTGGGCCATCGTCTGGAACAGGTACTCGTTGCCGATCCGCCGGGCGGTCTCCCCGTTGCACAGCTCTTCCTTCCCCAGGACGGCAAAGTTAATCCCCGCCTTTTTCAGGATCTTGACCATCGCCAGGGTGGTTTTCTTACTGCGGTCGTCGAAAGAGCCCGCGCAGCCTACGTAGTAGAGATACTCGGCATCCGGGTGATCCGACAGGCGCGGCACCTCGAGCCCTTCGGCCCAGCTGTCGCGATTCTCCTGGCCGATGGCCCATGGGTTGCTCTGGGTCTCCATGCCCTTGAAGGCGCGGTTCAGAGCGGACGGGAAGCGGGCCTCCTCCTGAACCAGGTGGCGCCGCATATCGACGATCTTGTCCACGTATTCGATGAGCACCGGGCAGGCCTCTTCGCAGGCGCGGCAGGTGGTGCACGACCAGAGGACGTCGTCGTGGATGAGGTTGTCGCCGACAATCACGCCATCATTGCCCTCGCCGCCCTGACCGTCCGTCTTTTGCAGCAGCTCCCTTTCCCGGCTGTAGAGGCGGTCCCGGAGATCGAGCAGGAGCTGGCGCGGCGCCAGGGGCTTGCCGCTGGCGGTGGCCGGACATACGGAGGCGCAACGCCCGCATTCCGTGCAGCTGTACATGTCCAGGATCTGCTTCCAGGTGAACTGGCTCATGCGCGACGTGCCGTAGGTCTCGGTCTTTTCCAGATCCATGAAGCTCAGCGCGCCTGCCGGTTCCAGCTTGCGAAAGAATACGTTGGGTATCGCGGTGATGATGTGGAAGTGTTTGGAGCGCGGCAACAGGTTGAGAAAGGTGAGGATGATGAGAATATGGATCCACCACGCAGCGTCGCGCACGACGCCTACGGCGGCGGGGCCCATGCCGCTTAAGAGAAGCCCCACGCCGCTGCTGACGATGCTCCAGCGCTTCTCCAGGAGGGTAAGCGGATCAGACTCCAAAACGAAGCGCCCGCCGTCGTAAAGAAAATCCGTGACCATCAAGCCGAGAATAAAAAGGAGAATAACCAGCGCCTCCCAATGCGACTGTCCCGCCAGTCGGTTCTCGGCCGGCTTAAAACCGAAAAGCCGCGCGGGGCGCGAGAGCAGCCATCGGTACAGGGCTATCAGCACCGCCAGGATGACGCCGACCTCTACGAGATCCTTGAGCAGGAGGTAGGGTCCGCCCAAGCCGGCCGGATGGAGGCCGGGCAGATAAAAGTGGGGATCGTATCCCTGCGCGAAAAGCGTAAGGGTGCGGGCGGAGATCACCATGAAGCCCCAGAAGATCAGGAAGTGCATCAGACCGGCGGGCTGCTCGCCCGTCAGGAATTTTTTCTGGCCGAAGGCATAGAGCAGAACCCCGCGGATTCTCTCTCCCAGACGATCAAAGCGGGCGTCGGCGCCGGCCGCTTTGAGCAGGAGAAAACGGCGATAGAGCGTAAAGCCGAAAAGGCCGAGAGCGGCAACCAGGATCAGCGTGAGAAGAACAGGGGTTATCATATCGGCGGGCGCGTATTTGCCATATGCCATATGTCATAATAGAGTTGTTTTCAAGGAGACCGGTGATGCGGTGTCGCAAGCGCAACTGGCTGCGGGCGGTTTTTTTTCTGCTCTTACCCCTCGTCATTGCCGGTTGTCGTCCCGGCCCGCGCGTTGTGGTCTCGACCCGGAGCGGCGCAGAGCTGGCATTCAAAGTGGAGGTTGCCGATACCCCGGCCAAGAGGGTTCTCGGGCTTCAGTACCGCAACGAGCTCGGCGACGACCGGGGCATGTTGTTTCTGTTCCCGTCTCCGGCAGCACAGTCCTTTTGGATGAAGAATACGCCTATCTCTCTGGATATCATCTTTATCGGCAGCGACTTAAGGATTGCCGGCATTGTTCACCAGGCGGCGCCCTTCTCGACCGCCTCGTTGTCCGTAGCCGCGCCCAGCCAGTTTGTGCTGGAGGTTAAAGGCGGGCTCTCCCGGCAGAAGGGCATAGAGACAGGCAACGCCGTGCGCTTCGAGGGAATATCGCTGGACTCTATTAGAGGTTAAAGGGTTTAAGGGTTCAAGGTTCAAGGGTTCGGGGATAGAGGGGTAACCCTTTAACTTTTAAACTCTTGAACCTTTGAACTAAATTTCATTGAAGAAGTAGGACTTTAGAGCCTTGAGCCGCTCCTCGTACGAATCGGGATGGAGGAACCAGAGCGTCGCAGAGAGGCTGCTCAGCAGGGAGTTGCCGTCCTGGGGAGTAAAGCACATCCCGACCACCTCTCGCTCTCCCTTGAGGGCAAGGCTCTGAGAGACGATGACGGTCTGATTGAGGATGCGGCCGAAAATCCCGTGGTCCCTGCCAAATGAGAAAACCGCCGCGGACGATTTTTTATTCGTCAGGGCGACCCTGCCGTTGGCGTTGAGTCTCCGCCGGACCTCCTCGATCGTGATGCCGCGACGCAGCTGCAGGTCGAAATAGATCGTGTGCATGTACTGGGTGTTCAGCTTGAGCGCCGACGAATAGATGTCCAGATCCAGATCCAGCGTCTTGAAAAGATAGTGAGCGTCCCTGCCCTGGTGCGTGCCGAAGCGGGGGTCGTCGTGCTTGCCCACCTCGGGAGCAGGAATGAACTCTCCCTCCTGGCTCAGATCGTTGGCCCGCCGCATGCAAACGAAGCGCCCTTCCTGCAGGTTGTTTTCCTTTTCCGGCCCCAGAGCGATGGAATCGATCAGCACCGCTAAGTTGTGCGTGTTGCAGCTCACCACCTGGATGAACTGGTCGCCGCCTCGTTTCAGGGCCTCGTCGTTGATCCCTCGCGCGTACATCTTGCCGAAGCCGAACTCGCTTCCCTGGGCGATGAATCCCCGGCCGTTCCCGGTGTAGCGGCTGTAGTACTTCTGCTTGTTTTCGTTGCCGACCGGGGTGCAGTCGATCACCACGGCGGCCCGGTCAATCGCCTCCTCCGTCTCGTAGTGCGGTTCCATCCCCATTTCTTTGAATTTTTCCCAGCGCTCCTTGTCGACGCAAAGTTTCGCCCCCTTTTTTCCAAGGACTTGGACCTTGGATCGGTCGGTGAGCAGGGGGGTCCGCTTATGGAAGGTAATCTCGTCGATCCCAAAGGGCTCGCGGAAGGTGGAAAGGATGCCGATCAGGGGCTCCCCGATGGTCCCGGTCCCGACAACGTGCACTATCTTCTTTCCCATCTTCAGCCACTCGCTCCCTTGGTTTTCATATACTATACTTTCGAGCGGAGGGAAAGTGGAATTTCCCGCTCGGCCATCTTCCCTGCGGGGGGCCGTTGTGATA
>MGSR01000143.1:0-5069 GCA_001798565.1 Deltaproteobacteria bacterium RIFCSPLOWO2_12_FULL_60_16 | reverse complement strand
ATGCACGGGACGTGGCATTTTAATTTCTCCCTCCGGGTTTTCGCCGAACAGGCGGTATCGGACTTTACAGCGCCCGCTCGGTCTCTTTCCAGGGCGCCAGCCGCTTTTGTAAAGCCTCCACGGCGACGCTCAGAAGCACTCCCAGGAGGGCGAGGAAGATTACCGGGACGAAAAACTTGTCCGTGGCAAAGGCGCTGGAGTAGCGAATGAGCAGAGCGCCCATCCCCGTGACCGCGGTAAACATCTCCGCCGTGATGATGCCGATCAAGGCCCGGCCCACCGCCAGGCGCACCCCGGCCATGATGAAGGGGAGCGCCGCCGGGAGGATGATCTTGGTGAAGACCTGTCGTTCGCCCGCGCCATAGGCCTTGCCGATATCGACCAGGCCGCTGCTTACCGTGCGCACGCCGCTGAATGTATTCATGAGCACGGGGAAGATGCCGCTCAGAAAGACCACGGCGATCTTGGCCTGAGCGCCGAGCCCGAACCAGAGCAGCAGCAGAGGGATCAGGGCCACTCTGGGGGTCGCATCCAGGGCATAGACGTACGGGTCGAGCAGATACTCGGCCAGCCGGTACCTTCCCATGAGCAGCCCCAGGAATATGCCGAGCACGAGGGCCGCGCCGAGGCCCACGGCATAGACCTGGAGGCTGCCGAGCGCCTGGCGCTGGAACTCCCCCGACGCCAGGAGCTGCGCGCAGGCATTGGCGATCGCGGTCGGATAGGAGAGGAAGAGCGGATTCACGCGCCGGCCGAAAACCTCCCAGAGGATCAGAAAGAGCACCACGGAGCTTGCCCGCAGCAACCCCAGATGGTCCGTCAAGCGCAGCGGCCGCGGCCGCGACAGGTCGAGCGCGGTCAGGGCTTCTTGTTCCAGGGCGTTCAGCGCCATGTTCTCACTTCGTTCGAAATCTCAAATTAGGGCTATTGGGTTGCGCGTTCTGTCTCTTTCCAGCGCGCCATGCGTCTTTCCAGCCATTGCGTCGCCTGGATGAGCCCCACGCCCAGGAGGCCGAGCACGATGATCACCACGAACATCTTGGCGGTCTCGAAGAGATTGCCGTACAGGGTGAGCATCGCCCCGAGCCCGGTAATCGCCGTGAACAGCTCCGCCACGATCATGCCGACCAGGCCGCGCCCTACGGCCAGGCGCACCCCGGCCATGATGAAGGGGAGCGCGGCGGGAAAAACGACTTTGAGCAGGACCTGCCGCTCGGAGGCCATGTAGGCGCGGCCCACTTCGACCATGGAGGCGCTCACGTTCTTCACCCCGCTGGCGGTATTGATCAGGATGGGGAAAAAGGCGAACAGAAAGATGATCACGACCTTCACGGAAAATCCCAGGCCGAACCACATCATCAGGAGCGGCGTGAGGGCGACCTGGGGCGTGGCGTAGAGGCCGTTGACGTGCGGCTCCAGGGCCGCCTCGGCCAGCCGTGACCGGCCCATCATCAGTCCCAGCCCCACCCCCAAAACGAGGGAGGCGCCGAAGCCGGCAGCCAGCGAGGCGAGGCTCACCAGGAGCTGGCGCAACAGCTCGCCGGACCAGATCAGCTGCAGCGCCGCGCGCAGGACCGCGGTCGGATAAGTGAGCAGGAGCGGATCCGTGCGGCGGCCGTAGATCTCCCAGAGCGCAAGAAAGACCGTCACCGACGCCGCGCGGATCAGGTTCGGATGGTCGCTGAGCGACCACGCAGGCTCGCGTCGAAGCTTCAGCTCCTCGATAATATCGTCATTGTTGAGCGAGGCCGCCATGAGCTATGCCCGCAGGGACTCCCGGATGCGCGCCCGGAGCTGCGCGAAGCGCGGGTCCGCCTTGATATCTCCCTCCCAGCGCGGCCGGGGCAGATCCACGACCACCTCCTCCTTGATACAGCCGGGACGGGAGTGCATGACCACGACGCGGTCCGAGAGATAAATCGATTCGTCGATGCTGTGCGTGACGAAGATGACCGTGGTGTCCGTTTTGGCCCAGATCTTCAGCAGCTCTTCCTGAAGCTGCTCGCGCGTCTGGGCGTCCACCGCCCCGAACGGCTCATCCATCAAGAGGATATCAGGCTTTTTCGACAGGGCGCGGGCGATCCCGACCCGCTGCTGCATGCCGCCGGAGATCTGATGGGGGTAGTAGTCCTCGAAGCCCTTGAGCCCCACAAGATCGAGGTATTTGCGCGAGACCTCCCGCCGCTCCTCGCGCGCTACGCCCTCGATCTCGAGCCCGAACTCGACGTTGCCCAGCACCGTGCGCCACGGCAGCAAACCGAACTGTTGAAAGACCATGCAGCGCTCCCGGCCGGGGCTCGTTACCGGCTTGCCGTTGACCAGGACCTCGCCGCGGTCCGCCGGCAGCAGTCCGGCTACGATGCGGATCAACGTCGTCTTGCCGCAGCCCGACGGCCCCAGCAGGGAGACGAACTCGTTCTTGCGAACGGATAAGGAGATGTCGTAGAGCGCTACCAGCCCGGGTTTGCGCGGATCGTTCTGCTCGAAGAAGACTTTACTGAGATGCCGGACCTGCAGCATGCGTTCGGTTCACCCAACCCGGCGGCGCGCCGCTCGGCGGCCACCGGTTATTTTCGGCCCAACTCCTTCACGGCGCGGTCCACGAAGCGCCGGTCGAAGAACTTACCGAAGGGCACCGGCTTCTCCATGTAGCCGACCTTCAGGAGAAAATCCACCGTGTATTTGTAAGAGGCCTCCGAGATATCCCCGTTCACGCCCCACAGGCGGGGGTCTGCCATGTCGTAGGCCTTGCCCAAGGTCTCCGCAGTCTCGTCGGGCAGAATCTTCCGTGCCACCTCGACGGTTCCGGACTTGTTAGCCGCGATCCATCGGTTGGCTTCGATGATCGCCTTGGCCAGTTTGTAGAGGGTGTCCGCGTTCTTTTGGATGTACTCGTCCTTCGCCATTCCGAACTCATAGGGGATCTCCGGGACCACCTTGGGGACATTGACGAGGTTGACGATCTCCGGATAACCGGCCAGCTTGGCGGCCTCCGTATTGGTGACCACTGTGGCGTCGATCTTGCCGGCCACCAGCGCCTTGAAGCGGTCCGCCGGGGAACCGACAGCCACGTATTTAAATTTCTCCGGATCGATGCCGCGCCGCTCCAGGACGATGCGAGGAATATGATACGAGATGGCCCCTATTCCGGACACCGCCACGCTCTTTCCCACCAGCGCCTTAAGCGTAGTGCCGGATTCCTTGCGGGCGACGAAATGATATGGGGTGACCGGTTGGGGGACCACCCACAGGCTGATCCTGGCTCCCTTGGAGGCGCTCACAATGCCCGAGGTGGCGCCGGTGTTGATGGAAACGTCGATCTCGCCCGAGAGCAGGGCTTTGGTGTGCGTGGCGTCGCCGCGAAACTCCAGCATCTGCACGTCCAGTCCATATTTTTTAAAGAAGCCCTTCTCGATGGCCACATAGGGGGTGACCGAATCGATCGACGGCGGGCTCAAAGAAGAACCCATTTTGATTTTGATCATCTGGGCCTCGCCCGGGCCGGCCATGGCCAGGACGAGGGCGAGAGAGGCAAAAATTGCCAGTTTGCGAATCCAGCGGTAGTTCATAGGTGCACCTCCTCAAATTTATTAGAGCGGGTGGAATTTGCTTTCAGGCCGAGACTATCGGATAGCAAGCCACGATGTCAATGTGATCGGCAGCCCTTGTCCTTATTGAAAATGTTCCTGGGGATTTTGCCGTTTGCTCCTTATCAGAGGAGGTTCATGTTATAGAGGATGAGCGAGACGATGGCGGCGACAATCAAACTGTCGATGATGAGCCAGAACTGCAGGTAGTACAGCTTGAGCAGCGAGGTGAGGGCGTTCATCAGATTGCCCAGGTCGCTGCCGGAGGTTGCGGCTATCAGAGAGAATGATTTCGCCGCGCTGCTGGTCCAGATCCCGACCAGCAGGAAGACCACCGCGAACAGGAGAAAGATCAGGGCAAACAGTTCGAGGGCCGACTCCAGCAGGCTCTTGACCAAAAACACGGCGCTGGCCGTTCCGATGATCCCGCCGATCACCAGGAGAAAAAATCCCACCCATTTCATTCGGCTCGCCAGGGTCGCGATGGTCCGATTTTCCGCTTCGCTGAACTCGTATTTCGACGCTTCCATATGGTTTTTCCCTTCCGCTACATCGTCAGAACGATCTTACCGAAGTGAGATCGCCCCTCCAGGTAGCGTTGAGCGGCCCGTGTCTCGGCGAGGGGAAAGGCGCGGTCGATCACCACCTGGAATTTTTTCTGGCGCACCATATCCAGGAAGAAATCCAGCTGCTTGAAGGCCTCCGGGTGCGCATTGAGATAATTCGTAATCGAGAAGCGGGTCGCCTTGCGGCCCCCGGTCAGGCTCGGCGGCGGGTCCGGTATGGGCCCTGCGGCGCCGCCGATCGAGACCAGCCTGCCGCCGGGCGCCAGCACTTCGAGGCTCCGGTTGTAGACCTCGCCGCCGATCATTTCCAAAACTATGTCCACGCCGCGTCCTGCGGTAAGGCGCTTGACCTCTTGGCGAAAGTCCTTGGCGCTGTAGTTGACCGCGCTGTCGGCGCCCAGGGCCAGGAGCCGCTGGCATTTCTCGTCCGTGCCCGCGGTGGTGATGACCCGCGCGCCGAGATGCTTGGCGATTTGAATGGCCGCGGTGCCGACTCCGCTGCCGCCCGCCTGCACGAGAACTTGATCGCCCGATTTGATCTTTCCGTCCTCGATCAGGGCAAACCACGCGGTAAGAAATACCGTCGGGATCGCGGCCGCCACCGCCGCATCCACTCCGCTTGGCACCGGGCGCGCCAGGGAGGCCCTGGTTACCGCGTATTCGGCGTAACCTCCCTTTGCAGGGTGCGCGACGACACGCTGGCCGGGCTTGAAACCGCTTACCTCGGCCCCCACAGCGGCAACCGTTCCGGCAAACTCTCTGCCGGGAATCATGGGCAGATCCTTGGGGTCGACGCGGTAGGTCCCCTTGCGCAGACTAAGGTCGGCGCGGTTGAGGGAAGCCGCCTCTACTTTCACCAGCAGCTCGCCGGGGCCGGCGGCGGGCGTCGGCACCTCCTCGTATTGCAGGACCTCCT
>MGSR01000142.1:3795-7440 GCA_001798565.1 Deltaproteobacteria bacterium RIFCSPLOWO2_12_FULL_60_16 | reverse complement strand
GAAAACAATGGGAGTAAAAGAAAGACTTTGGGGACGGGAGCAGGCGGAACGAACATTCAGGGATGAGCCAAGAGCAGATTTGACCCCTCACCCTGAACTATAACGTGGAGCAGCAACTTAATTCAGTTTATGTAATTATTTCTGACAAGGAGCTTCTCAGGGACACTGACGAAGAGGCTCATAAACAGTTCGTTAAGCTCACAAGGGAGCTCCATCAGGAGATACTTCAAAGCTCTCTGGTAACTAAGGACTTCTCTCTCCGGTTCTCCTGTGTGGATCCGCAGCAGGGTAGGAAACGGCTTGCAACTTGCACCCGCTACCTCATTAAATCATAACCCGAGCGCGCGCCGTATGGGAGTGTAGGGCACCGCCGGATTTAAAAATGAGGGACCGATTCGAAAGAGGTCGTGCCTTTTTGTTTTTGCTTGACGGATAGTTAGCAGTAGTCTAGCTTACACGCATTCTTCCCGCCAAACTCGTAGGAGTGTAATTACAGATGCCGGTTTTGCAATTCAAAGGAAAGACCGCGATTGAGTACTATCACTACACGGTCCCGCATCCCTGGCAGAAACTCGCGGCAGATTTTCAGGACGAGACATTCCGGTTTCAAGTCTTGGACGAGGGAGAATACAAGGACCGCGACTGGCAGGACGACCTAAAAAAGCTGCTTGAGTCAGCGGTGTAATTTAGAGAGCTTCTCATAAGGCTACGGATGCGCTCCGACGATTCCGCTTCTGCGCAGAAGGAACCGCTGATAAGAAATCCCTCTGTTTGGCTTATCGTCCCGACTCTTTTCCTCCTTCTCGGCCAGGCTGCCGCTGCGCCATCGTGGGTTATTCCAACGTTCTCCTTCGCCGTTCTTCTCCTGCCGCTGCTGTTTCTTTTCCGGCCCCACCACAGACGCTGGGCCGGCCTGGCCTTGCTCGCCGGGCTGTGCTTCTCGCTCGGCTACGTCCGGCACCGGCAGATACTCCATCCGTCTTTCGGTGCGAACCATCTGCGCACCGTCATGAGTGAGGGCTCGCAAATCTATCTGGAAGGGGTGCTGCGCCAGGAGCCGGAGAAATTGCCGGGGCGCAGCCGCTGGGTCGTGCGCGGGACGCGGGTCTGGCATCCGACCGGGGCGCAGGAGATAACAGGCGATCTCCTGGTCGGCGTCCGCAATGCGCGCCGGGAATGGCGCTACGGCGACCGGATCCGCTTGTGGGCGCGCCCGCTCGTTCCACGCGACAGCGCCAATCCCGGGGGCTTCGATTATTCCGCCTATCTGGCCCGGCGCGAGATCTACGCGACCGCCTTCCTCGAAAATGACGAGGGGGTGGAGCTGCTCTCCCGGGAATCCGCCGGCCCGTGGGGCGCCGTGGAATATCTCCGCAGGGAGATGCGGCGTTTTATAGACCGTCACTTTTCGCGGGACAACGGCGGTTTGATGAAGGCGCTGGTCGTCGGCGACATGGGCGGCGTCTCGCGCGCCGCGCGGGCGGAGTTTACCGCCGCCGGGGTGAACCACGTTCTCTCGATCTCAGGTCTTCATGTCGGCATGCTCGGCCTGGTGGTTTTCTGGCTCATCCGCTTCGGCTGCTCCTTCAGCAGCGCCTTGCTGCTGCGCTGCAATCTCCTCAAGGTGGCGACATTCTTTTCTTTTTTGGCGGTCCTGTTTTACACCGCGCTGGCCGGGGCGGCGGTGCCGACCGTGCGCTCGGCGATCATGATCGGGGTCTACGAGCTGGCGGTCCTGCTGGATCGCGAGGAAGAGGTTTTCGCGAGCCTGGCGCTGGCCGCCCTCTTGATCGCCCTGGTCTGGCCCGGGGTGATCACGGATATCTCGTTCCAGCTCTCTTTTCTCGCGGTTCTTTTCATCGTCTGGGGCCTGCTCAAGGCGCGGGAGTGGTTTCCTCCCCGGCGGCGCGAGGAGCTGCCTCAAGAGCGCAGCCGGTTGCGGCAGTGGGCGCGCCAGGCGGGGATGCACCTCGCCGTTCCGGTCCTGGCGACGATCGGGACCGGCCCTTTGATCGCCCACTATTTCGGCCATCTCTCATTGGCCGGATTTGTCGCCAATCCGGTCATCGTCCCGCTCGTCGGCTTCGCTGTTGTCCCGCTCGGCCTGGTGATCGGCTTTTTCTCGCTCGTGGCGCCGCCGCTGGCGCTTCCTCTCGTCTGGCTCGCGGAGCCGCTCCTATCCCTGACCTTCGCCATGGTGAGATTCTTTTCGCGCCTGCCTTTCGCCAGCCTGGCCGTGCCGGTTCCGAATCTCGGCGAGGTGGCCGGCCTCTATCTTTTGATCCTCACCGTTTTGCTCCTGCGCCGGACTCGCTATTCGGCTGTCGTGCTCGCGGCGGTGGTCCTGGGCCTGGCGGTCGACGGGGCCTACTGGTGGCGCGAGCGGTACGGGCGGAAAGAGCTGCGCATCACCCATCTCAGCGTGGGCCACGGGGACGCCGCGGTGGTCGAATTTCCCGGCTCCAGGGTGCTGCTCGTCGATGCCGGCGGAAGCGCCACGGGGGAATTCGACACCGGCGAGATGGTCGTCGCGCCTTTCCTGCGCACGCGCAAGATTCTGCGCGTGGACTATCTTGCGGTGACGCACCCGCGGGTGGACCATTACGGCGGAATGAGAGTTGTTTTGGAGCAGTTCTCGCCGTCGGAGCTCTGGTCCGGTCCGGGCCGGGGCCGCACCGCCCGCTACCAGGATCTGGAGGATGCGGCGGAGCGCTCCGGAGTGAAAAGGGTCTCGTTGAACAGCAGCGAGCCGTGCCGCTCCGTCGACGGGGTAAAGCTCTGCGTTCTCCACCCGGGGCCGGGCACAACCGGCGAGGCTTCTCTGGTGCTTCGTTTGACCTTCGGCAGTGCGAGTGTCCTTTTTGCCGGAGATATCGAGAGGGATGACGAGAGGAGCATTGCCGAGAGCCGGGCCGAGCTCTCCAGCGCGGTTCTCAAAGTCCCGCGTCACGGCAGCCTGACCTCCAGCACGGAAGAGTTTATCGGCCGCGTAAAGCCGAAGCTCGCGGTTTTTTCCGTCGGCCGGCGGAACCCCTTCGGCCTGCCGCGCGAAGAAGTTCTCGGCCGCTATCATGAGGCGGGCGCGGAGATTCTCCGCACCGATCAGGACGGCGCGATCACGATCGAGACCGACGGGGAAAGCCTGCGCTACAGCGCCTATCGAAGCAGGAAGAGAGGAAAAACGGGTTTGTGACGGCGGAAGCGGCGGAGAGATCGCCCAACGGGATTTTACGAGCGGTCGATTGGAATAGTGACGGTGAAAGTAGAGCCGCGCCCCACGTCGCTCCGGACTTCCAACCTGCCGCCTAGGAGATCCACCAGATTCTTGCTGATCGTGAGTCCAAGCCCGGTTCCCCCGTAGGATCGGGTCTGAGAGCCGTCCAATTGCTGAAACCTCTCGAAGATCAGAGGAATCTTCCCCTTGGGGATTCCTATGCCGGTGTCGGATACCGCGAAGGACACCTCGCCCTCGCGACTGGTTCGGATGGAAAGCCTTACCTTTCCCCTTTCGGTGAATTTAACGGCATTGCCGAGAATGTTCAGAAGAATATTCCTCAACTTGCCCCAATCCGTCTGGATCGGAGGAAGGCCCTGCTCGATTTCATACTGGATCTTGTATGGCCTCTTGCGCTCCAGCGGGGCGAC
>MGSR01000142.1:3086-3769 GCA_001798565.1 Deltaproteobacteria bacterium RIFCSPLOWO2_12_FULL_60_16 | reverse complement strand
GCGCCAGATCCTGCCGCCTTACAGAAAGGCCTGTCTCTCGTTTCTCCAATTTCGAATAATCAAGCACCTGCTCGACGAGGCCGAACAGCCCCTGCGTGCTATCCAACAGCCGGCCAACGGCTATCTTCTGCTCGTCCGTCAAAGGGCCAAAGCTCCCGCTAGCCAGGAGCTCCCCGTAGCCCATGATGGCCGTGAGAGGGGTTCTCAGCTCGTGCGTGGTGTTCGCAAGGAATTCAAACTTCAAGCGCTCGACCCCGGCCAGCTCATCGGCAATAAGGGCGCGCCGTTCGGCTTGCTCCTTTAGGCTCTTTTCAGCGCGCACAATCTGCGTGAAGTGGCCGTAAAACAGCGAGACCGCGAAAAGAAACGGAAGCCGCAAGTAGATAGTGGGATCATGCCCCTCCACCGTGCTGAAAAGGAGATAACCGTAGATCAGGGTAGACAGCAATCCGACGACCACCAAGCCGCGGAAATCCTGCCAGACTGCGCAGAGGATGATGATGAGAAAGTAAGCGAGATAAAAATCGGTGCCCGCGTGTCCGCTGATCATCAGCGAGGCGGTAACGCAGCAGGTGTCGAAAACCACGAGAGGGGCGTAAAAATAGGAAGACTCGAACAGTTTTTCAGGCACCCAGTAGAGCGCCGCGTTGGTCAGCATGTAACCGAGGATGAGGTAGTGCACC
>MGSR01000142.1:2049-2994 GCA_001798565.1 Deltaproteobacteria bacterium RIFCSPLOWO2_12_FULL_60_16 | reverse complement strand
CCTCGGCGCCTCGAAGGCCGCCGTTGCCTGGGGGATTTCTGCGGGAGACGCGGCTGCGTAGGTAAGATTCTCAGTGAGGCTTTCCATGCAAGTGTCTGTAAATATGCGAGTTTTCCGCGGGCACTATGGCACATTGAGATCCTTTTCGCAAATTGAAATACATAAATGATAATTTTCACAGAATTCATTGGAGCAAAGTAGCCAGGTTGACTAATCGCGGCTTATCGGATATGGCTCGACTGATTTTTCATGCGAGGTTAGCTTCCTCCCTCTGCCAGCTGCTTGAAGTCCTTCATCAGAGACTGAAATGTGGTCGAACGGGGAGATTCGCTGGTTCCGGATGAGAGAATTGGTTGGCAAAGACTGATTCGTAACAGGGGAGCATAAGACCATGGCTTATTCCGATGTACGCGAGCATCTCAAAAAGCTGGAGGCCGCCGGTCTTCTGAGGCGCATTCAGCGGGTTATTAACAAGGATACCGAGCTGCATCCGCTGGTTCGCTGGCAATACCGCGGCGGGATTCCCGAACCGGAACGGAAGGCGTGGCTGTTCGAGAACGTGACGGACGCCAAGGGGCGGCGCTACAAGTTTCCGGTT
Source organism: Deltaproteobacteria bacterium RIFCSPLOWO2_12_FULL_60_16 (assembly GCA_001798565.1). Lineage (GTDB taxonomy): Bacteria > Desulfobacterota > Binatia > UBA9968 > UBA9968 > UBA9968. Next base: position 2,396 of record MGSR01000142.1, on the reverse strand, counting down.
GTCGTCGGCGCGCTCGCCGGCAACCGCGCCATCTATTTTACGGGAATGGGCTGCAAGACCGTAGAGGAAATGGACGAAAAGTGGAAGCAGGCCCTGTTGCAGCCGATTCCGCCGGTCGTCGTGAAGGATGCTCCTTGCCATGAGGAAATCCACATCGGCGCCGATCTCCAGCGCGAGGGGCTCGGCCTCGACGAATTTCCGGTGCCGATCTCGACGCCCGGCTTCGACAACGCGCCGTACACCACATGCTCGCACTGGATCACCAAAGATCTCGACACCGGCATCCAAAACCTCGGCAACTATCGCGGGCAGCTCAAGGCGCGCACGCGCATCGGCGTCTTCCCGTC
>MGSR01000142.1:1458-1951 GCA_001798565.1 Deltaproteobacteria bacterium RIFCSPLOWO2_12_FULL_60_16 | reverse complement strand
AGTGGATGAAGTGGCGGTCGCCGGCGGGTTGGCCGGCGAGCCGATTCGCGTGGTGAAATGCAAAACGGTCGATCTTTTCGTGCCGGCCGAGGCGGAGATCGTGATCGAAGGTCATTTCAACACGGAGTGGGTCGAGCCTGAAGGGCCGTTCGGCGAGTCGCACGGCTACATGCATCCGCGGCAGTACAATCCTTTCATGGAAGTGAGCGCGGTCACGCACCGCAAGGACGCGATCTATGTCTCGTGGCTGAGCCAGCTCACGCCAAGCGAGTCGTCGATGATTCGCAAGATCGGCTACGACCGCTTGATGCTGGTGCACCTGCGCGACGAATGCCGCATCCAAAGCGTCCTGCGCGTCGAAATGCACGAGCCGCTCACGAATACCTACAAGCTGGTCATCATTCAGATGCGCCGGCCGAACGAGGCGGAGGTCTGGCGCGCCCTGCACGCGGCCTGCTCGTTCCATCCGGGCGTCGGCAAGATCGTGGTCGCG
>MGSR01000142.1:0-1412 GCA_001798565.1 Deltaproteobacteria bacterium RIFCSPLOWO2_12_FULL_60_16 | reverse complement strand
CGATGTGCTACCGCATGAAGCCGCACCGCGACGTCCACATCGTCCCCGGCATGGAGAAGGGCCACGCCCCGCCGTTTCTCTACAAGGACGAGGCGCGCGGCACCGACGTCGTCTCCTACCATCTCCCGGCGGATGAATCAGCGATGCTATGCAACGCGATTCAGAAGGAGCCCTTTCCTCCGGTGGCGCTGCCCAAGCGCGAGTATATGGAGCATGCGCGCGATATCTGGGAGGAGCTGGGCCTGCCCAAGCTTAACCCGCAGATGCCGTGGTACGGCTACTCGCTGGGGCAGTGGGACGAGGAGCTCGACGAAGAGGCGCGCCTGGCGGTCGAAGGGCGCCACTACGAGACGGGAGAGAAGCTGGCCTCGCGCAGAATCAAGGCGTGAGAGGCTGTTATCAGTACGTATCGAACATTCTTTGAATCTCGTCCGCGTTGCTTGTTTTGGTAAGAGCTAAAGCCAGCAAGACACGGGCCTTCCACGGCTGGAGGTTGTCGCCCGCGACGAAGCCGCGTTTGGCCAGGCCGGGACTTCTCACCACGCGGCCGGAGGCCACGCGGCTGCACAGGCACATGATCACGCCCTTTTCCTTATAGACCCGGTCGAAGGCTTCGTCTTCCTTCGGCGTCGGCCGGCCGGCGCCGGTTGCCGCGCTCACGATTCCTTTGGCGCCCGCCGCGGCCGCGGCTTCGATCATTTTGCCGTCCGCGCCGACATAAGAGACGACCACGTCGACGCGCGGCAGCGAGTCCAGTTTGCGCACGTCGAACTCGGTGTTGACGGTGTGTTTCTTGACCGTCTGGTGATAAAAAATCACCTTTCCGTCGGCATCGGCGTAGCCGAGCGGACCGAGGTCCCGGGACTGAAACGCCTCGACGCGGTACGTGGCGTTCTTGGTCACGTCGCGTCCGCTGTGAATCGTATCGTTCATGACGAGCAGGCAGCCGCGGCCTCTCGAGTTGGGATCGGCCGCGACTTTCACCGCGTTGACGAGATTGAGATAGCCGTCGGCGCTGATCGCCGAAGAGGGGCGCATGGAGCCGACCACGACAACGGGTTTATCCGTTTTGAGCGTCAGGTTGAGAAAGTAGGCGCTCTCTTCGATGGTATTGGTTCCGTGGGTGATGACGACGCCGTCCGCCTTATTGCCGTCGAAGATCGCGTGGATCGTGCGCACGAGATCGAGCCAGTCCTTGTCCACCAGGGCATGGCTGGGGAGGCGTCGAAAAGGGACCTCCTCGATTTTGGCTATGGAATTCAACTCCGGGAGCTGCGCCAGCAGTTCGCCGGTGTTTAGCCGCTTCCCCGCCTCGATGTACCAAGCGAGATCGAGCCGGTCCTTGCCGACCGAATCGATGGTCCCTCCGGTAATGATCAATGCCACTCGCGGTAGCTCACTCATCGTCGTCT
>MGSR01000141.1:6583-7293 GCA_001798565.1 Deltaproteobacteria bacterium RIFCSPLOWO2_12_FULL_60_16 | reverse complement strand
AGATCTGGCCGTTCATATCGATTCTTCGATAAATTTTATTTCTTTCCTTACCAAACTGTTAACCATGTCTCCGATGTCCTTGCCCTTCTTCTTTGCAATACGCTCAAGCCGGCTTTGAAGTTTGGCATTAAGGTAGATAGGCAAGCGCAACTCTGCCCCTTTCCTGTAAAACTTCCCCCTTACGGCTTTAGAAAAATCATATTCTCGCTTCATAACTTATTTTCTCCGATACTGTTTCGCCTCGTTCCTGATGGCCCTGCGAGCCGAAATAATCCGTATCCTCGCGCTTTCTTCCGTTTCTTCACCGTAAGTATGACATACTACCAGCAATATCCCCGTCCGATATAATCCAAGCGTAATCCACCTGTCTTCATCCTGACTGTGTTCATGATCAAACACGGACAATGCTTCAGGATCAAGAAATACCGTGGCCGCGCGTTCAAACGTGACACCGTGTTTTTTTGCGTTCTGGCGGGCCTTTCTTTGATCCCATTCAAATTGATACTGAAATAGTTTATCCACCTTGGCACTACTCCGCAAGACCTAAGGCTACCCTACAGGTCGACCGCTTTCCTCTCGAATCCCAAGCCTCGATTCCTCCTGCTGATACTGGAGCTGGTAGAGACGGTAGTAGATGCCGCGCTTCTCCAACAGCTCGGGGTGCGAGCCCACCTCGCGCACCTCGCCCCGGTGCAGCACGATGATGCAGT
>MGSR01000141.1:1260-6556 GCA_001798565.1 Deltaproteobacteria bacterium RIFCSPLOWO2_12_FULL_60_16 | reverse complement strand
GCGCGATCACCAGGCAGGTGCGCTCGCGCATGATCTTCTCCAGCGCGTCCTGGATGAGCATCTCGGTCTCCGTGTCCACGCTGGAGGTCGCTTCGTCCAGGACCAGGATCTCCGGCTGAAATACCAGCACCCGGGCGAGCGACAACAGCTGCCGCTGGCCCACCGAGAAGTTGCTGCCGCGCTCGCGCACCTGCCCGTCGAAGGCGCCGGGGAGCCTGCGGATAAAGCCCTCGGTGTTGGCATGGCGCGCCGCCTGCTCGACCCGCTCCAGAGGGACCGACCCGTCGCCGAGGCAGAGATTGCCCCGAACATCTCCGGAGAAGAGAAAGACATCCTGCAGCACCACGCCGATATGGCGCCGGAGCGCCTGAAGCTCCCAATCACGCACGTCGACCCCGCCGACTGTGATCGAGCCCCGCTGGATATCGTAAAAGCGGCTGAGCAGCTTGATCGTCGTGGTCTTTCCGGAGCCGGTCGCTCCCACCAGCGCGACCTTTTCCCCCGGCTCTATCCGGAACGAAATCCCCTTCAGCACCGGCTCGTCCTTCCTATAGCTGAACCACACGTCCTTGAACTCCACCTCGCCCCGGAACGGCTTCGGGATCACGGACCGCGCCGGACTGGAGATCGAGAGCGGCGTGTCGAGCAGATGAAAGATCCTCTCCGCCGACGACATGGCGGACTGCATCACGGTATATTTCTGGCTGAAGTCGCGCAGCGGCACGAAGAAGCGATGGATGTATTCCTTAAAGGCCACCAGCGTGCCGATGCCGATGACGCCGTGCAGCACCTCGCCGCCGCCGTACCAGAGCAGCAGCGCCACGCTCACCGAGCCGGCGGCCTCCACCATGGAGTAGAGCCCCGCCTCATAAAGATTCGACAGGTGGTTGGCGTCGCGGTGCGCGGCGTTGAGCGCGTCAAATTCCCGGTAGCTTTTTTCCTCGCGGCCGAAAAGCTGGATCACCGCCATCCCGGAGATCGCCTCTCCCAGGTAGGCGTTGATGCGGGCGATCCGCTCGCGAATCAGGCGATACGTTTGGCGCGCCCTGACGCGAAAAAAGTTGACGGCCAGGGCCATCGGCGGGATCAATATCAACGAGATCAGGGCCAGCTGCACGTGCAGGTAAAACATAATCGCCACGATCCAGCCCAGCATGATGAAATCCGAAACCAGAGTCATGACTCCCGCGGCAAACATCTCCTGCAGCACGTCCACGTCCGTGGTCATCCGGGTCACGAGACGGCCCACCGGATTGCGGTCGAAATAGCTCATGGGGAGCTTCTGGACGTGAGAGAAAATCGCCACGCGCAGGTCGGCCAGACACCTCTGCGCCACTTGAACAGTGAGGTAATAGTGAAAGTAAAAAGTCGCCACCTCGCCCGCAAGCGCGACGACGAAGAGCATGCCCATGCCCTGGAGACCCCAAAGATCTCCCCCCGCAATGTAGCCGTCGATCGCCACCTTCATGATGTAGGGCTGCGCCAGGCCGAACAGCTGCTGGAGCGGCAGCAAGAGCACGGAGCACCAAAAAAGCCGCCGGTAGGGCAGGACAAACCGCCAGAGCCTCTGGATCAGCTTGAGATCGTACGCCTTGCCGAATATCTCTTCTTCGTGATGACTATCCGCCGCCATTTTCTACTATTGCCTATTGCCTACTGCCTACTCACCGTTAGATCTGCTCCAATTCTTCCGCTAACTGCTGCTTTCGAAAGAGCGCGGCGTAAAGTCCGTCCCGCTGGAGCAGCTCCTGGTGCGTCCCCCTCTCAATGATCCTTCCCTCGTCCAGCACCAGGATCTCGTCCGCCTCTTTGACCGCAGAGATCCGGTGCGAGACGATCACGGCCGTCCTTTCCCTAAGAACGGATCTCAGTCCCTTGAGGATTCTATCCTCCGTCTCCGCATCCACGCTCGAAAGGCAGTCATCCAGGACCAGGACCGGGGCCTTCACGAGCAGCGCGCGCGCCAGAGTCGCCCGCTGTTTTTGGCCGCCGGAAAGAGTGACGCCGCGCTCTCCAACGACCGTATCCAGCCCCTGGGGAAAGATCTCCAAATCCCGATCCAGGCGCGCGAGCCGGATCGCCTCTTCCATTTCCTGATCTGACACGTCGTCCCTGCCGAACGCCAGGTTGCGCCGGAGCGAGGTCGAAAAGAGAAAGGGATCCTGGGGCACGTAGCCCAGGGTCCGGCGCAGCTCGGCGACGGAGAGCGCCCGGATGTCTCTTCCCGCGATCCGAATCTCTCCCGCCGTGCGATCGTACAGACGGGGAAAGAGCTGAACTAAAGTGCTTTTGCCCGCCCCGGTCCGGCCCACGATCGCCAGCGTCCGGCCGACGGGCAAGGTGAAATTGATGTCTTTGAGAATTGCCTGACCGTTGGCCCTGCGGTCATAGGTGAAGCACACGTCGCGAAACTCGATGGCGCCCGCAGGGACCGGAACCGGCGCCAGGGGGCTGACGATCTCCGGCTCGGCCTTGAAGATCTCCTCCAGCCGCTTCATGGCCGCGCGCCCTCTCTCCACGTTGGAGAGCACCCATCCGAAAGCCGCCGTCGGCCAGGCCAGAACGTTCAGATAAGCGATGAAGGCCACGATATCCGCGAGCAACAGATCTCCGCGAATCACCCGGACGCCGCCGTACCAGATTACGATGAGCACCGTCAGTCCGCTGATCCCTTTCATGAAAGGCTCGACCATGCCGCGCAGCCCGGCCAGCTCCATACTTTTCTTCTGGTAGTCGTCGTTCAGATGCGCGAATTGCCCGGTCTGGCTCTCCTCCCGGGCGTACGCCTTGATGACATGCATGCCGCTCAAATTCTCCTGCACATGGCTGCTCAGCGCCGACATCTGCTGCTGGACCTCCAGCGAGCTCTTCATGACTTTGCCGCGGAAATAACGCACCGCCAGGATCAGGAGAGGCGAAGGGAGCAGCGAGGCCACGGTCATGCGCACGTCCATGGAAAGCATCAGCGCGACCGCGTAAAAATAATAGAGCGGAGCGTTGACAAGATTGAGGATGCCGGGGCCGAGAAACACGCGCACGGCCGAGATGTCGTTGATCACGCGGGACATCAGGTCACCCGTGCGCTGCGCGTGATAATAAAAGATTGGGAGCTTCTCCAGATGGGCGAAGAGATCGTTCCTGAGATCGTACTCGATGTCGCGGGCGGCATTGAAGATGAGGGAGCGGGAAAGGGTCCGGATGATCCCCTGGGCCGCCGCCGCCAGGATGATGATGACCGCGTAGAAAGTGATGTCGCCGACCGGCCCGCCGTGCTCGATGATCCTGACGGCCTCCCGTATCCACCACGGGATCCACATGACTAGCGTCGCGGTGCCGAAGAGACAGAGCGCGCCGAGGAGATAGCGCCTCCAGTAGCGCCAGAGGTACCCCTTCAGTCGTCCCATGCCGCCCATCAAAAAAATTTATACTCTACGGTCTCGCGCTAAGCAAGGAAGGGAGCTTGACAAAACAGTCCTGCTCCCCAATAAATGAAGTATGAGCGAAAACCAACCCACGCGGCGCGGGGATATTCGCAACGTCGGCATCATCGCCCACGTCGACCACGGCAAGACCACCCTGGTCGATGCCATGCTGCACCAGAGCGGCATCTTCCGCGCCAACGAGCAGGTGATGGAGCGCGTCATGGACTCCCTTGATCTCGAACGGGAGCGCGGCATCACCATCCTGGCCAAAAACACCTCCATCCATTACGGCAAGGTCAAAATCAACATTGTGGATACTCCCGGTCACTCCGACTTCGGCGGCGAAGTGGAACGGACGCTGGCGATGGTCGATGGCGTCATGCTGCTGGTCGATGCCTCCGAGGGGCCGCTGCCGCAGACGCGCTTCGTCTTGAAGAAGGCCCTGGAGGCCGGTCTGCCGCCGATCGTCTGCATCAACAAGATCGACCGGCCCGACGCCCGGGTCGCCGAGGTCCTGGATGAAATCTACGATTTGTTTATCGACCTCGACGCCACCGAGGGGCAGCTCGATTTCCCCGTGGTCTACACCAATGCGCGCAGCGGCGTTGCAACCCTTGATCTCAATAAGCCTTCGAAGGATCTGCTTCCCCTGTTCGACCTGATCGTCGAGGCGCTGCCGGGTCCGCTGGTCGACCCCGAGATTCCCACGCAATTTCAGGCCAACAATTTCGATTACAGCGACTACGTCGGCCGTCTGGCGATCGGAAGGTTGAAGAACGGCACCCTGACCGCCGGACCATTCATCCTCTGCCGATCGGATGGCTCCCAGCAGCCGGTGAAAATCACCCAGCTCTATGGCTGGCAGGGATTGAAGCGCGTCGAGCTCGAACAGGCCAGCGCGGGCGATATCGTGGCGGTCGCCGGGATCGAGGATATCGAGATCGGCGACACCATTACGGACCGCGAGTCCCCACGCCCGCTGCCTGCGCTGCGCGTCGACGAGCCGACGATAGCGATGATCTTCAGCGCCAATAATTCGCCCTGGGCCGGACGCGAGGGAGAATACGTCACCTCGCGCAAACTGCGCGAGCGCCTGCTCTACGAGCAACGAAAGAACGTGAGCCTGCGGGTCGAGGAGACCGATTCGCCGGACGCCTTTCGGGTCACCGGCCGGGGCGAGTTTCAGCTCGCTATCGTGATCGAGACCATGCGGCGCGAGGGCTACGAGCTTCAGGTGTCCAAGCCCACCGTCGTGACGCGGGAGGTCGACGGCAAGCTCCATGAGCCGGTGGAGCTGCTGGTGATCGACGTCCCGGAGGACTACATCGGCGTGACCTCGCAGCTGCTCGCGGTGCGCCGGGGCAAGATGACCAAGATGACGCACGCCGGCTCCGGCCGCGTCCGGCTCGAGTTCGCCGTGCCGTCGCGGGGGCTGATCGGCTTTCGCTCCCGTTTTCTCACGGATACCAGGGGCACGGGCATCATGAACGCGCTCTTCGACGGCTGGGCGCCCTGGCACGGGCCGATCCAGGCGCGCAGCAACGGCGCCATGGTGGCGGATCGCGAAGGAGCAGCGACGCCCTACGCGATTTTCCACCTTCAGGAGCGGGGCGTCCTCTTCATCGCCCCGGGGACGCGCGTCTACGAGGGCATGGCCGTCGGCGAGTATTCGCGCGACAACGACCTCAACGTCAACGTCTGCCGGGAGAAAAAATTGACCAACATCCGCGCCGCGGGGCGCGACGAGAATATCCTGATCACGCCGCACCGTGAGATGGGACTGGAGGAAGGGATCGAGTGGATCGGCGAGGACGAGCTGGTGGAGGTGACGCCCGAGGCGATCCGCCTGCGCAAGAAGATCCTCAAGCAGGTGG
>MGSR01000141.1:0-1214 GCA_001798565.1 Deltaproteobacteria bacterium RIFCSPLOWO2_12_FULL_60_16 | reverse complement strand
GGCCGCGCCGCTAGCCATGTCGTGAAAACATCCCGTTATCCCCAGGGCAACTCCGAGCAGTACAATCGCGGAAATCAATTTCAACGTCTTCCTCACGCTGCCTCCTTTCTCAGCCTCTTTTTGAGATCATTCGCCGTCACCCGGTATTTGAAGGCCTTGCGGCCGTTGATAAAGAGGACGGGGACTTCGTCGCCGTGCAGCCGCCGGAGCTCCGCGGAGCTGTCCACGTCCACCTCTATCACATTCATAGGAAACTCGCCCGCGAGCCGGCGTACTGCCTCCTTCATCTCGTCGCAGAGGCAGCAGTCCTTCCTCGTGTAGAGCGTTATGTCGCAGATCACTTCTTTCCCGTCCCGGGGATCGTAATCAGCTTTTGCGGAATCTTGAGGGCGCCGAAAAAAAACTCGGAAAGGGTACTCAGCGGGGCCGGGGTGATGGTCGCGTCGTCCACCGGTCCCTGCACGTGGAAGCTCGCCACCATTACGGAATCCTTGATGCCGGCGATGCCGGGGCCGATCAGCGGTATGAAACTCACCACGGAACCCAATCTGGGAAAGGGACGAAGCGCGATAATGGCATCGATCTTTTCATTGGGACCGTCGACCTGGCCTGCTCCGGTGATGCTGATATCGTCGCTGTCGACGACGAGATTTTCCGTCACATAGATCCCGTTCTTCACCTTGAAATCGCCGGTCACGCTGCGGAAACGGATCCCCTTCTGAGTCAGATCGGGCACCTGCAGGGAGAACCAGCGCGTCAGATCCATAAGGTTGAGAATTCGCACCAACAGCTCCAGCCGCCGCGCCAGGCCGTCCCTGATCTCGAGCTGGAAATTGCCCGTGAGATTGCGTTTCCTCTCGGCCCCTGTGGCCCCGCGGGATTCGAGCTTGCCGGTCAGATGGATTCTCCCGGCGATCTCCCTGGTCCCCATGTCGAACCACTTGAGAAATCCATCCAGCGGGACCCCCTGGACCTTCGGCTCGATGGAAAACGCCAGGCCGGCGGCGCCATCGCTGAAGCGTCCCGCGCCCTGGACGGTCCCGCCGAGCGACCGCGCGGAAAAATTCTCCAGGCGCCATGTCCTCCGGTCAAGCGTGAGATCGCTGTTGAGGTCGGAAAACTCAAATCCCTCGAACCTCCCCTTGCCGATCCTGATCCTGCCTTTCGCCTGGAAGCGATCGTACCAATCGTGATCGCTCCGCCCGTCTTGAGGC
>MGSR01000140.1 GCA_001798565.1 Deltaproteobacteria bacterium RIFCSPLOWO2_12_FULL_60_16 | reverse complement strand
CGCGGCCCTCCTATCTGCGGCGGAGGCAGGTAACACCAATGTTGTAAAACTGTTGCTTGAAAGCGGCGCTGAGGTAGACGCCATGGTATCCTCCACCACAGGTCTATATCCCGGCCCCACGGGAGTACCGGTTGGGAGAGTCGTCGTCGATCCTAACACACCTTTGATACGTGCAGCTCGCCGAGGACGGACTGACACAGTTAAACTACTGGTAGCTCATGGGGCAAAAGTCAATGAGGAGGGTTTTTACGGTAGAACGGCCCTAATGGAAGCAGTATGGGAAGGCCAAATAGACGTCGTAAAAGTATTGATCAGTGCTGGCGCGGACGTGAATCGGAGAGATAAGCAGGGCAAGACAGCTCTCGTGTACGCAAAAGACAAGGGACGCGGGGATATTGTAGAAGTGCTCACGAGAGCCGGGGCCAAACAATAATTTAGTTAAGCCCTCCAGCGCCGACCATTATGAACGGAAAGGGTGCCAGGCATGCGTTATTGACCTTTTTGTATGACGAGGCTGCAGGCCATAAAAACCGACCATTCTATTTTTGGGGGGCTACCTCAGTCACGGCGTCGGTGCAGCATACCGGAGCTTTTTTTCCGAGAGGAAAAGGGGACATTCTACTTTTCCAGAGCTGCCTACCACGTCACAGTCCCGGCATCGGCGCGGCTACGCGAGCATTGGGCATTAAACGATTTTGGGCTATAATGCCGACCAGATCACACGGAGGCATGCTATGGGGACCAGAAAGCCGGTGGTTCACAGCGATCCGAAGATATTGGGAGGGATTCCTGTTTTCGTAGGGACACGTGTGCCGGTTAAGAACCTGATCGACTACCTTGAGGCCGGCGATAGCCTCGACGACTTCCTTAAAGCATTCCCTGCCGTAAGCAGAGAGCAAGCGGTCGCCGCGCTGGAGGTTGCGCGGGAAGCCCTGGTCGCCGATGCGCGTTCTGCTGGATGAGTGCCTGCCCGCCGACCTGGCCGGAGAACTCAAGGGTCATGCGGTACGTACGGTGACTCAAGCAGGCTGGTCAGGGATAGAGAACGGAGAACTGCTGCGCCTTGCCTCAGGTCAGTACGACGTTTTCCTGACAATCGATCAGCGTCTTGACCGCGAACAATCAATCCCGGCAACTTTGGCCGTTATCACTGTAAAGGCGCCGAGCAACCGCATTGAGTCGCTACGCCCGTTAATTCCCGCTTTACTTAAGGCGTTGGCCACGGTGAAGGCAGGTCAAAGCGTACGGGTGGGCGATTAACCCTTCTACCCCTCTTCCGCCTCTTCGTAAGCGATCTCCTCGCGCGCGGTGAGGTCTTCGAAGCGGGTGTATTCCTTAAAGAAGCCGAGGCGCACACTCCCGATGGGGCCGTTTCGTTGTTTGGATACGATGATCTCGGCGACATTGGGATCGTCGGTGTTCTCGTTGTAAACCACTTCCCGATAGACGAACGCGATGACGTCGGCATCCTGCTCGATAGCGCCGGATTCACGCAGATCCGCGAGAATCGGCTTGGGCGGCTTGCGGCTCTCAACCTGCCGATTTAGCTGGGAAATGCCGATAACGGGGACAGTCAGCTCCTTGGCCAGAGCTTTCAGCGAACGGGATATTTCGGAAATTTCCTGCTCGCGGTTGCCCGCGTTGCCCATCCCGCGCATCAACTGGAGATAATCGACCACGATCAGGCCCACCCGCTTCTCCCGGTCGCGCACCAAACGGCGCGCCTTGGCCCGCAGCTCCAAAACTGAAATGGCGGGCGTATCATCTATATATATAGGCGCCTCCGCCAATTTCCCCGCCGCCATCACCAGCTTGGGAAAATCGCGCTCGCCCAGATATCCCGCCCGGACCTTGGAGTTGTCCACCCGGGCTTCGGAGCACAGCATCCTCAGCACCAGTTGCTCCTTGGCCATCTCCAGGGAAAAGACCGCCACGCCGACGCCCGCATTCAAGGCCGCGTTGGTGGCGATGTTCAGACACAGGGCGGTCTTGCCCATGCTCGGACGGCCGGCCACCACAATCAGATCCGAAGGCTGGAGGCCGGCGGTAAGCTCGTCCAGATCTTTGAACCCGGTCGGCACCCCGGTGACCATCTCCTTACGCTCATAGAGCCGCTCCACCGTCTTGATGGAGTCCTTGATGATGTCCCCCACCATCACGAAGGCGGACTTGATCTTCTTTTCCGAGATGTCGAAGATCACCTTCTCCGCGATGTCGAGAAACTCATCCACGTTGCCATGCTCTTCGAATCCCCGGGAGGCGATATCCGTGGCCGCGCTGATCAGGTGGCGCAGGATCGCCTTTTCCCTAACGATGCGGGCGTAGTAGGCGATGTTGGCCGCGGTCGGGACCAGATCCGCCAGCGAGGCCAGGTAAGAGGTCCCGCCGACCGCCTCCAGCTCGCCTCTGGCCTTCAAGGAGTCGCTGAGCGTGATGAGATCGGCTGGCTCGTTGCGGTCGGAGAGCTCGATCATGACGCGGAAGATCTTGCGGTGGGATTCCCGATAAAAGTCTTCGGGGGTGAGGAGCTCGAGCACGCGATTGATCGCCTCGTTCTCGAGCAGGATGCCGCCCAGGACCGACGCCTCCGCCTCAAGGTTTTGCGGGGGGACCTTGCGGAGGTTATCGTCCAGGTTCGCCATAAATCAGTTTTCAGTCTTGAGGTGTGAGTTCTTCGAGCTTAAGACTCGCTACTCAAAACTTTAAACTTAATTTTTTAAAAAGCAAGAAAAATTTTCACCAGTTTGAAAATTTTTGAGAAGAGAGGTCGGCTTTGGACGGGTCTCAGCCCAACTCGCGCGCCAAGAAATCCGCCACCAGCGGCCATGACAGCTCGGCGGCGTGGGGATGGTACCCCAAAGCTCCCGGATCGACGTAGCCGTGGCCGCCGAAGGGAAAGTAGTGCCACTCGAGCGTCTGCCCGTTGGCGTGAAAGGCGGACCACATCCGCTCCTGGATCGGAATCTTGGTCACGATGTCATCCGCGCCGTAAAGCACGATGGAAGGACAGCGAATCACCTTCGTCGCTTCCCACGGCGGACGCGGCCGCATCTCCGTGATCGGCTCATCCCGGACCGTCGGGTAGTAGCCGACAAAGGCGCGCACCAGCGGAGTGGCCGCGACGAAGTGGATGCCGATCCTCCCGCCCATGCAGTAGCCGCCTACGGCCACGCGCTCGGGATCCACGTCGGGCCGCGACCGCAGATAGCGCCACCCCTCGCCGATCACTCGGACGAAATCGGCATCCGAGGTCTTCGCCTGGATCTCCCGGCCTAAATGGATGTGGGTCGGAGCCGGGTGGCCTAACTGCTCGTAGAGGTTAGGCGCCACGGTCGTGTAGCCGAGCTTGGCGAATTTGAGCGCTTCGATCTTCATGTAGTCGGTAAGGCCGGAAACCGGATGGATCAAAAGCAATGCCGGCCCGCGCCCCTGGCGCTCCGGACCGGCCAGATATCCCGCGACCGAGTCCTGTTCGATAGTCAGCCGCCGCTCGATAATCTTCATGGATCAGATCAAGGGTAGAAGGAATTACACGTCCTTTTCCAGCCGCTCCGCCAGCCCGCGCTGCTGCCGCTTCAAGCGCTCCGGCAGGCGGTCGCCGAACTGGCCAAAGAATCGCTCGATGTCCGGGACCTCCGCCTTCCAGGCCTCCCGGTCGAACTTCAGCAACTCGCAAATATTTTCCGCCGGGAGATCCAAGCCCGTAAGGTCCAGGTCTCCCTCACCGGGCAGGTAACCGATCGGCGTCTTTTTCGCCCCGGCCCTGCCTTCGAGCCGCTCGCACATCCATTTGAGCACGCGGCTGTTCTCGCCGAAGCCCGGCCACAGCCATTTGCCCTCCGGACTCTTGCGAAACCAGTTCACGTAGAAGATGCGCGGGGCCTTGCCGCCGAGCTTGTCTCCCATATCGAACCAGTGCGAGAAATAATCCGCCATGTTGTAGCCGCAAAAGGGCGTCATGGCAAAGGGATCCCGTCTGAGAACGCCGACCTTGCCGATGACGGCCGCGGTTGTCTCGGAAGCGGCCGTGGCCCCGAGAAAGACCCCGTGATCCCAGTCGAAGGCCTCGGTCACCAGGGGCACGACGCTCGAGCGCCGGCCGCCGAAGATGAAAATATCTATCGGCACCCCTTCAGGCTTCTCCCAGTCGCCGCAAATGACCGGACACTGCGCGGCCGGAGTGGTGAAGCGGGCGTTGGGATGGGCCGCAGGCTCTTTCCTGCCGGGAGACCAGTCGCGCCCCAGCCAGTCGATGGCATGGGCCGGAGGCGCCCCCTCCATTCCTTCCCACCAGATGTCGCCGTCGTCGGTCAGAGCACAGTTGGTAAAGATCACGTTCTGTTTCACCGACTCCATGGCCATGGGATTGGATTTATGAGAGGTCCCGGGGGCCACGCCGAAGAAGCCGCTCTCAGGATTGATGGCGCGCAGCCGTCCGTCAGGCCCGATCTTCATCCAGGCGATGTCTTCGCCGATACATTCCGTCTTCCAGCCGGGAATGGTGGGCAGCAGCATCGCCAGGTTGGTCTTGCCGCAGGCGGAAGGAAAGGCGGCGGCGATGTGATACCGTCTTCCCGCCGGGCTCGTCAGCCGGGTGATCAACATGTGCTCCGCCATCCAGCCTTCGCGCCGAGCCATGGCCGAGGCGATCCTGAGCGCCAGGCATTTCTTGCCCAGGAGGGCATTGCCGCCGTAACCCGAGCCGTAAGACCAGATCAGGTTCTCCTGCGGAAAATGGCTGACATACTTTTTCTCCATCGGCGCGCACGGCCAGGAGAGATCCTTTTGCCCCTTGGCCAGCGGCGCGCCGACCGAGTGCAGGCAGGGAATGAAATCTCCGTGCGGCCCGAGCGCCTCCATGACCCGGGTTCCCATGCGCGTCATGATGTGCATGTTGCAGACCACGTAGGGACTATCGGTTATCTGCACGCCTATCTTGGCTATCGGCGAGCCGATCGGACCCATGGAAAAGGGAATCACGTACAGGGTCCGGCCGGCCATGCAGCCCCGGGAAAGTCCTGTCATAGTCCGCTTGAGCTCGTCGGGCGCGATCCAATTATTCGTCGGACCGGCTTCCTCTTTGCTCGGGGTGGCAATGAAGGTGCGCTCCTCGGTCCTGGCCACATCGCTGGGATCGGAGCGAAACAGGAAAGAGTTCGGACGCCGCCTGAGCGGAGTGGCCGCCCCGCTCTCGACCATCTGGGCCATCAGGCGATCGTACTCTTGCTTGCTCCCGTCGCACCAGTGAATCGCGTCGGGCCCGCACAAGGCGGCTACTTCGCGGACCCAGTTGTCGAGCTTTTCGTTCGTCACAAAAATTTTCATATGCGAAATCGGCGAGGAAATCAACGCCGAAACAATAATCAAGCCGAACCGATCCCGTCTCGGGGGAGAGAGTCTTCCGGCCGCAGAGTGAGCGCAGACCAAAAGCGTGTCTCGGCTGCGATGCAATACAAATGGTTGGGACCTCCCTGCCCTCTTGGCTCACCGTCTCGTCGGGAACTCGCTCGGGGACTTACCTCGCGCGCCGAAAGCAATAGACCTGTGGGTTCTTTGAACCGTTTACACTCGGTGCTTTCGGCTTGTTCGGCAAGCCCCCTCGCTCATGGGCGGAACGCCGGGGGTGGATCGAAAGATCGATGCACCAGACGTGGAGGTTCAAGCGTATT
>MGSR01000139.1 GCA_001798565.1 Deltaproteobacteria bacterium RIFCSPLOWO2_12_FULL_60_16 | reverse complement strand
CCCGAAGACATGGCACGAGACCCCGTGGCCGCCCGCGCCGAACTCCAGCTTGGGCTCCACCTTGTCGCAGAGTTCCTCGCGGTAGGCGCAGCGCGGATGGAAGCTGCACCCCGGCGGCGGGTTGACCGGGCTTGGCACATCTCCCTCCAGGATGATCCTCTCCTTCTTACGATTCGGATCAGGGATCGGAACCGCCGAGAGAAGCGCCCGGGTATAGGGGTGCTTGGCATCCCGGTAAATCGTCTCGCTATTGGCGATCTCCACGATTTTGCCCAGGTACATGATCGCTACGCGGTGGCTGATGTGTTCGACCACCCGAAGATCGTGCGAGATGAAAAAATAGGTGAGGTGCATCTTCTCCTGGAGCTCCTGGAGAAGATTGATGATCTGCGCCTGGATAGAAACGTCCAGCGAGGAGACCGGCTCATCGGCGACGATGAATTTCGGGTTCACGGCCAATGCCCGGGCGATGCCGATCCTCTGGCGCTGGCCGCCGCTGAACTCGTGGGGATAACGATCGTAGTGCTCTTCCCTGAGACCGACCTGATTGAGCAATTCCATCACCCGCTCTCTCTTCTTCTTCCCCTTGGCGATGTCGTGGATCTCCAGCCCCTCGCCGATGATCTCGCCCACCCGCATGCGCGGATTGAGAGAGGCATAAGGGTCCTGAAAGATGATCTGCATCTCCCGGCGCATGTCGCGGAGCTGGCGCTGGGAGAGCGACAGGACATTTTTCCCCTGGAAGTGGACCTCGCCGGCCGTCGGCTCGATCAGCCTCAGGATGGTCCGGCCCAGGGTGGATTTCCCGCATCCCGACTCTCCCACCAGCCCGAGAGTCTCCCCCTCTTCGACTGTCAGGCTGACCCCGTCGACGGCCCTGACCTCCCCCTTGTGCCGGGAAAACAGCCCCGCACCCACGGGAAAATACTTCTTCAGGTTATGGATCTCAAGCAGACTCATAACAGCAGCTCTCAGCAAAGAAGCTATCAGCCCTCAGCCAAAAGATTCTGGCTGAAAGCTGATCGCTGATGGCTATTTTTACGCGAAATAACATGCCGCCCAGTGCTCCTTGCCTTTCTCCGCCAGCTCCGGCTCGGCCTCGGCGCAAATCCCCGCCGCCTTGGGGCAGCGGTCGCGGAAGCGGCAGCCGCCGGGCAACTCGAGCGGGCTCGGCACCATTCCCGGTATGGCATCCAACCTCTTTTTCTTATGGTTGCCCGCCCCCGGCAGCGAATTTAAAAGCCCGACGGTATACGGATGCAGCGGCCGATCGAAGATCTCCTTGGCCTTGGCCCGCTCCACGACTTTGCCCGCGTACATGATCGCGACCTCGTCCGCCTGCTCGGCCACCACGCCGAGGTCGTGCGTGATCAGCAATAACGACATGCCCAGCTTCTGCTGCAGCTCCTTCATCAGCTCCAGGATCTGCGCCTGGATGGTGACGTCCAAGGCGGTGGTGGGCTCATCCGCTATCAACAGGCTCGGGTTGCACGATAACGCCATCGCGATCATCACCCTCTGACGCATCCCGCCGGAGAGCTGGTGCGGGTAGTCGTCGATCCGCTGCTCCGGATCGGCGATTTTCACCAGCCTGAGCATCTCGATAGTCTTTTCCCGCGTTTCCTTCCTGCCCAGCCCCTGGTGCAGCCGGATCGCCTCGCCGATCTGATTGCCGATGGTAAAGACCGGATTCAGAGAGGTCATCGGCTCCTGGAAAATCATGGAGATCTCGTTGCCGCGAATCTTCCGCATCGCCTCGCCGTCGAGCTTCAGGAGATCGCGTCCGCGATAGAGGATCTCGCCCCCTACCACCTTGCCCGGAGGCGACGGCACCAGGCGCATGACCGAAAGCGCGGTGACGCTCTTGCCGCAGCCCGACTCCCCCACCAGACCGAGGGTTTTCCCCTCTTCGATTTCCAAACTCACTCCATCCACGGCTTTCACCTCGCCGTCAGGGGTGAAAAAGGAGGTGCGGAGATTTTTGACCTCGATCAGTTGAGCCATAAACTAGGTCCTACGAAACAGCATTATCTGTTAAAGGAATCTCGGTCAAAAAACAACCTCATCGTGAGCCCCGCAGCCTCGGATCCAGCGCCTCGCGGAGTCCCTCGCCGACCAGATAGTAACCGAGCACGGTGATAAATATCGCCGCCCCGGGAAAGACCGCCAGCCACCAGGCGAACGTATTGCTGCGCGCTTCGTTGAGTATGGAACCCCACGTCACGGTATCGGCCGGGACTCCGATGCCTAGGAAGCTCAGGCTGGACTCCAGCAAGATGGCGCCGGCGACCCCGAGCACCACCGACACCAACACCGGAGCGAGCGCGTTGGGCAAGATGTGGCGAAACATGACCCTGCGGTTGGGCACCCCGAGAGCGAGCGCAGCCGTAACATAGTCCAGATTCCTAATCCTTAAAAACTCGCTGCGGGTAAATCGGCCGATGCCCACCCAGCCGGTCAGGCCGATGACGGCCATGGTGATAAAGATGCTTTGAGGCAAGACAGCTGCGAGGGTGATCAAAAGGAAAAACGTGGGGAGAGATAGCATGATTTCAAAAAGCCGCGAGATAATCATATCCACCCACGAGCCGAAAAACCCGGCGAGGGCCCCGAGGACGACTCCTACGACCAGGGCGATCCCGACGGCGACAAAACCGATGGATAGAGATATCCGGGAGCCATGGATGATTCCGGCCATGACATCGCGCCCGAGCTTGTCCGTGCCCAGCCAGTGCGGCCCGGAAGGGCTCTCGAAAGGAGCGGTGAGATCGATATTGCTCGCTCGATAGGGAACCGGAGGGAAGAGCGCTTTTTCACTCTCGAGCTTCTTAAAATCGACATTGAGGAGCTCCGCCGGCCATTTGGCCAATCCCATCTGCACCAGATAACCGCGCAAGATGGGAAAATAGCTCTGGCCGCGATATTTCAGGTAATAGGGCTTGTCGTTCGCCAAAAAGTCGGCCGACAGAGCCGTAAGCAACAGAAGGCAGACGGCGTAGAAGGCGGAAAGGGCGAGGGAATTCCGTTTAAATTGTCGCCATACATAAATCCAGAGCCCTTCGCCGCCACCGTCCGTCTTCGCCAGTCCAGCCTCGGAACCGAGCGCCGTCCCCGTATCGCCGCCGGATGGTCCCGGACTCACTGTGCCCTCCGGCCGAAGGCGATTCGCGGATCGACCACGGCAAGCAGAAGGTCGGAAAGAAGAATGCCCAAGAGCGTCAGCAGCGCGCTCACGGTAAAAAGCGCCATGACGATGGGATAGTCGCGGGCCAGGACCGCCTCGTAGCCGAGCTGTCCCAGGCCGGGAATGGAGAAAATCGTCTCGATGATGATGCTGCCCCCGATCAGGCCGGGCAGGATCGAGGCCAGGATCGTCACCATGGGGATCAGAGAGTTGCGCATGACATGCTTAAGCACGACGATACGCTCCGAGACCCCCTTGGCTCTGGCGACCTGGACATAGTCCTGACTCAACACCTCTAACATGCTCGCCCTCATGTAGCGGGATAAACCGGCGAAGCCGTCATAAGATAAAAGCACTACCGGAAGAAAGAGGTGCCATGCCTGATCCGCCACCTTCTCCCACCAGGGCCAATCCGGAGCATAATCGAGGGAGGTCAACCCCGCGGGCGGGAAAAGATACAAGAAATCGCCGCCGCAGATAAAGACGATCGCCATCGTCGCGGCCCAGACCAGAGGAACGGCAAAAAGGACGAAGGCCCCGAAGGTGGCGGTTTGATCGCTCCACGAGTTAGGATGCGTGGCGGAGTAGATCCCGAGGGGAATGGCGATGACATAGACGAGCAGTATGGAAAAGATGTTGAGCTTGATGGTGACCGGGAGCCTCTCGAGAATCTTATTCCAGACCGGCTGGTTGTCCTTGAACGACTCGCCGAAGTCGAGCGTGACGAGGTTTTTCAGCCAGATCCCGTACTGGACGTGAAGCGGACGATCGAGACCGTACTGGGCGCGCCACTGCGCCATCGCCTCGTCGACGGCGCTTTGCTTGCCCCTCGACAGGGCCGCCTCCCTTGCGCCCCCCAAACCTCCGGCGGCGCGCAGCTCGGCCGGATCTCCGGGCGCCAGCCGCGTCACCAAAAAGCCCATCAAACTGATCCCGATAAGAGTGGGGACCAGAAGCGCCAGCCGCTGAACGATGTAAGATCCCATCTGTGCGACCTACGGAGCCATGACCTTGCTCGCGTATCTCTGCGCCGATGGAGGGACCCACCAGTCTTGCGGCTTCAGCCCCGCGGGATAAATCTCCACCCCGCGAAAGCGTCGATGGACCACGCTGACAAACTTGCTCGCAAAGAGAAACGTATAGGGCTGCTCCTGGTTGAGAATCTTCTGAAACTCGCGGTAAAGCTCGACGCGCTTTTTCGCATCGAACTCGCGCCGATAATCTTCGAGAATTTTATCCACCCGGCCATTTTTATAACTGATATGGTTGGATCCTCTATTGGCCGCCTGCGACGAATGCCACACCTGGTACTCGTCCGGTTCGCTGGCCGGCATTCCCCAGGCCATGACCACCGCGTCGAACTTGTGGTTCTTGACGTCGTCCAGGAAGATGGTCCAGTCGATCTCCCGTATCGTCGCTGTGATGCCGTGTCTCTTGAGCTCGTCCTGCAAGACCAGAACTACGCTCTTGCCCGTGGAGGCCCCCGAAGGACTCTTGAACTCGAAGCGGAAAGGAATCGTCTTCCCATCGATGACCTTGTCCAAGATTCCGTCCCCATCGGTGTCCTTCCAGCCGGCCTGCGCGAGCAGATCCATCGCCTTCTTCGGATCGTAGGGATAGCTATGGAGGCTTTTGTCATATTCGGGACGAAAAAAATAGATCGGACCGTCGACCAGCTCGCCAAGTCCGAATAAGACGGTTTTCAGGATCTGCCGCCGATTGGTCAAATAGCTCAAAGCCTGCCGGACCCGTTTGTCCTTGAAGATAGGGTGATTATTGTTCCAGCCGATGTAGGAATAGAACGGAGTGAAATAGAGTAATTTCTGAAATTGCCGGTTGAACCTTTCGCTGCCGGTGCCGCGCATATGTTGCACGGGAGTCAGGCGGTCGATCAAGTCCAGACCGCCGCTTTTAAGAGTTACCAACGCCGCGTCCTGGTTGTTGATGATCCGATACTTGACGCGGTCCAGATAGACCTGATCGATCCCGACTTTTCCCTTCCCCCAATAATTTACATCCCGCACGAGATCCAGATCTTGTCCGGTCCTCCAACCGAGAAACTTGTAGGGTCCGCTCCCCATCGGGTTTCGGCTGTAGTTTTCGTTGAAGTTGGCGGCAAAATTTTTGACGTTTTCCGGCAACTGGGACGGATCCCGCAGAAGATCTCGCACCGCCGCATCCTTGAGGAGATTTTCCGGATCATAGTAATGGCGAGGCAAGATCGTGATGCCTCCAAGCTGGCTTTCATTAAGAAAATAAGGCTCCTTGGTGACGAAGCGGATCGTGTACTTGTCGAGAAGCTGCGCGTCTACGACGGAGTTGTAATAAACCCGCAAAAAAGGGGCATTGACCAGCGGGCACTTGATCGCCTTGACGCTGAAAAGGACGTCTTCTCCCGTCAGCGGCCGGCCGTCTTGAAAGTGAACGTCGCGGCGAATCTTGAAGGTGTAGATCAGTTTGTCCTGAGAAATGGCCGGGCGCGACTCGGCGATCAAGGGCCTCAGCTCCAGGGTGCGCGGATCGCGGGTAAGCAAGCTTTCGAAGATGTAGCCAAGGATTTCACTGGCTGTGCCATCGTTGCTCGTCAGAGGGTTGAGCTGCTCGGGGTCGCTCAGGCTATGATTGATCAGCCAGTCGCCGGTGGTCGGCGGCCCGGCCTGCGCCGCGGCCGGCTGAGACGCGGCATTGTCGGCCGCAACTCTTTCCCCTTTTTCGCACGCCGCGACCAGCAGCAGGCCCGAAAGGACCAGGCATCTCCCCGCCCTTTTCATCCGTGCTCACCCTCCCAGAGATTCCAGCGGGAGCTCTCTCACGCTGGCCGGCCGCTCCTGGAGGAAGAGCGGAAAAGGCAGCGTGATGTTCAGCTCCGGCTCTTTGTAGCGGATCTCCAGCCATTTTTGCCGGCCCGGGGCCTCCAGAGCGATCGTCAGCGGGAAGAAACCGTTGGGGGTAGGGAAAAAATCCGAGAAAACGGCCTTGAGCTCGATCTCCCCGTCGGCGCCTGAGCGCTCCCACCCGGTCGGAACGCCGAGCGTGGGGTGAAAAAGGACCTTCTCCGTCCCGCCCCCTTCGACCTCCCAATGAACGGCGCCTTCTCCCTCCTGCCATTGGGACGGAATCTCCACCGGCGGCAGCCCCATCAGGAGCGATGTCACCTCACGCAGGGTCAGAGGTATGTGGGTGTAGCGGAGGAGATTTTCCTTGGAGCTCCGGCCGCGGTAGAAGAGCCCCTCGCGCGTGTGGAATCCCGCGATCTCGTCGGCGTCCACGGTCACGATCAATATCGCCCCCAGCGGGGAGAGAGTCTCCAGACGCAGCCGGTCCGGCCGCTGCACCAGGATCGCCTCCTGAAAGCCGGTGCGCCCCTCCGTCCCCCAATACTGGACGGTGGCCAGCGTGCGCATGGAGCGAAGCCGGCTGCCCCTTTCGGCCAGATTGTTAACCAGGTCGCTCGTGTTCAGATTCGGACTTCCGGGGAGCCCGCCGGCGGGCGATGAGCCGGTTTGGGGCGCCATCCACGCGCAGCTCGAAACCCCCAGCAGGACCACACTAATGATGGCCGCCAGGAAGGCGCGCTTCCCGCCGCAGGCATCTCTCAAGATCGATGCAATAGAAGGCGCGCTTCCCGCCGCAGGCATCTCTCAAGATCGATGCAATAG
>MGSR01000138.1:10924-15965 GCA_001798565.1 Deltaproteobacteria bacterium RIFCSPLOWO2_12_FULL_60_16 | reverse complement strand
CGCGCTCCGTGTAAAACTTTTTATACACTCTTTTCGTCGAAATCGCCAAGGGACCGGGGTCAAATAGAAGGGCGGCGGGGAGAGCCCGCCGCCCTTCACGGCGCGACAAAATTAAGGAAAACTAGCGACCGGCCGCCTTGAGCAATCTCTGTCCCGCGCGCGCCGTCACCGCAACACCGCCCCCGCGCTTCTGTCCCCTGGGAGTCAAGCGATAGATTTTCGCCGTGGGCCGTTCCGCGATCTGCTTCTCCTTCCAACGGAGCAGCCCCTGCCGCACATAGCCGGGATTCATCCCCAGCACCTCGCAGATGTTCTCGAAGCAAAACAGCCAATTGCTGCCTCCTTCGAGGATCCAATCCTCCGCGTCGCGGAACATGGTCCTGCCCTTGCCGTCCCGGGCAAAGAGATACTTCTGAAAGCACGCGATGGCGTCTTCCAACACCGCCAGCATCAGCCTTCTCTCCGGCTCTAACGGCGCCTTGCGCCGAAAAGTCTCAAGATACTGATCCGGCAACAGCGTGTCCGGCTGAAACAGAGAGGCCACCTTTTCCTCTATGCTGAGCCCTGTCTCATAGCTCATAAAACCACCTCCCTATCGGGTGCGGCCTGCATGCAGTTAGACGTTCCTGGGCGCCATTCCATTCATGCCGCACTCGAGAGAGAAGAGGAGCTCGCCAGCGCCTGACAAGGGGACCTCTGCAAATCCGCCAAGGTCGTGCGCGCGAACACATCGACCACCTTGCGCTGGATCTCGTTCCAGACCCCCAACATGGTGCAGCGCGGCAGGTGATCGCAGCTCAAATGCTGGCTCATGCAGACATTGACGGCGATCGGGCCCTCCAGCGCCTCGATGACATTCTGGAAGGAAATTTCGCCCGGCGACCGCGCCAGGGCGTAGCCTCCGTCCGGACCCCTCTTCGATTTGACCAGCCCGCCGCGAATCAGATTCTGGATGATCTTCTCGAGAAACTTCCGCGGCACCCCTTGATGGCGCGCGATCTCCGCCAGGGAGCAGCTCCGCTCCGGATCCTGGTGGGAAAGATAGATTGCGGCGCGCAAGGCATAATCCACCCGTCGAGGGATCTGCATGACACCCATAATTTTACCTCCTTGCCCTGACCCTCTCTCTTGCCATGGAGTCGCTGCGGAGGGCCTCTGGCCCGCCGGCGAGCTTCCCCAAGGCAGAAAGACCCTGGAGCCGCTCAACGATCGAGGGCACCTTGTCAGCGGCAAAACGAACCTCTTCCTCGGTGTTATAACGGCTCAAGCTGAAGCGTATGGCCCCTTGAATCCAGTCCGGCTCCACCCCCATGGCGCGCAGCACATGGGAGGGTTCCGCCGAGCCCGCCGTGCAGGCGGACCCGGTCGAGGCGCAAATGCCGTGCTGGTCCAGCAAAACGAGCACCGCTTCCCCTTCGAGAAATTTGCAACTCACGTTCAGTGTATTCGGGATGCGTTTTTCCCGATCGCCGTTCACCCGGCAGCTCGGACAGGCGGCAAGCAGCGACTGCTCCAGCTGATCCCGCAGCGCCCGCACCTTTTTCCCCTCTTCCCCCAGATGCTTGACGGCGATATCAGCGGCCTTGCCCATCCCCACGATGCCGGCGACGTTTTCGGTTCCGCCCCTGCGATTGCGCTCCTGATGGCCGCCGATGATGAAGGGACGAAAGGTGATCCCCCTCCTGACGTAGAGGGCGCCCACACCCTTGGGGCCGTGAAACTTATGCGCCGAGATCGTCAGGAGATCGACCGCGCTTTTCTTGAGATCCAAAGGAATTTTTCCCGCCACCTGCACGGCATCCACATGCACAGGGATCCCTTTTGCCTTGACGATCTCGCCGATCGCCTCGATCGGAAAGATCACCCCGGTTTCGTTGTTCGCATACATGATCGAGACCAGCGCCGTCTCTTCCGTCAGCGCATCCCTCAACTCATCGAGATCGAGCATCCCCTCACCGTCCACCCCTAGCCAGGGAACCCGGTAACCCTTCTTTTCCAGATGCTGGCAAAGGGCCAGCACCGCCGGGTGCTCGACCTGGGTGGTTACGATATGGCGCTTGCCGGGACGGGCCTCCAGGATTCCCCGAATCGCCGCGTTGTCCGCCTCGGTCCCGCAGCTCGTGAAGATCACCTCGACCGGATCCGCCGCCCCCAAGAGAGCCGCCGTCTCCTCTCTGGCCTGCTGGATCGCCCGGCCGACCTGGCTACCGAAGCGATGGATGCTCGACGGGTTGCCGTAGAGCTCCGCCAGGTAAGGCCCCATCGCCTCCAGCGCCTCCGGCGCCAGCCGAGTGGTGGCGTTGTTATCGAAGTAGATCACAGGGTCCATTACCCTACGCTTCCCTCCAGGCTCACGCCCAGGAGCTTTTGCGCCTCGACGGCGAACTCCATCGGCAGCTCGCGAAAGACCTGCTTGCAAAAGCCGCTGACGATCATGGTCACCGCGTCCTCCGCCGATATGCCGCGCTGCCGGCAATAAAAGAGCTGATCCTCGCCGATCTTGGAGGTCGAGGCCTCGTGCTCCACCTGCGACGAGTCGTTCATCACCTCAAGATAGGGAAAGGTGTGCGCGCCGCACTGATCTCCCAGCAGCAGCGAGTCGCACTGCGAGTAATTGCGCGCCCCGGCGGCGCCCTTCAGGATCTTCACCAGACCCCGATAGCTGTTCTGCCCGTGACCGGCGGAGATGCCCTTCGAGATGATGGTGCTCTTGGTGTTTTTCCCGATGTGGATCATCTTGGTGCCCGTGTCCGCCTGCTGATAATTGTTGGTCAGCGCCACGGAGTAGAACTCCCCCACCGAGTTGTCTCCCTGCAGGATGCAGCTCGGGTATTTCCACGTGATGGCGGAGCCGGTCTCCACCTGCGTCCACGAAATCTTCGAATTCTTACCGCGGCACTTGCCCCGCTTGGTAACGAAGTTGTAGATCCCGCCCTTGCCCTCTTTGTCCCCCGGGTACCAGTTCTGCACGGTCGAGTACTTGATCCGGGCGTTGTCGAGCGCGACCAGCTCGACGACCGCCGCATGCAGTTGATTCTCGTCGCGCATCGGCGCCGTGCATCCCTCCAGGTAGCTCACGTAGCTGCCCTCATCGGCGACGATCAGCGTGCGCTCAAACTGGCCGGTCTCGGCGGCATTGATGCGGAAGTAGGTCGACAGCTCCATGGGGCAGCGCACCCCTTTGGGGATGTAGCAGAACGAACCGTCGCTGAAGACCGCCGAGTTGAGCGTGGCGAAAAAGTTGTCGGTGTAGGGCACCACCGAGCCGAGATACTTGCGCACCAGCTCCGGGTGTTTCTGCACCGCCTCGGAAAAGGAGCCAAAGATAATTCCCAGCTCGGCGAGCTTTACCTTGAAGGTGGTCGCCACCGAGACGCTGTCGAAGACCGCGTCCACCGCCACCCCGGCGAGCTGCTCCTGCTCTTTCAGAGGGATCCCCAGCTTCTCGTAGGCCCGGAGCAGCTCGGGATCCACCTCTTCCAGGCTCTTGGGCCGCGACTGGCTCTTCGGCGCCGAGTAATAAATGATCTTCTGGTAATCGATCGGCGGGTAGTGGACATTGGCCCACTTCGGCTCCGCGTCCGACTTCGCCAATTTCTCCCAGTGCCGGTATGCCTTTAAGCGCCAGTCCAACAACCAATCGGGCTCGCCTTTTTTGGCCGAGATCGTGCGGATAATCCCTTCGTCCAACCCGGGACGAATAGCATCCTGCTCGACCTCGGTGACAAACCCGTACTTGTATTCGCGGTTCGCCAGCGCCTCTACTGATTTTGCCGCAGAGCTCATGGTTTTGCCTTTCCTCTTCTCTCGCCTCGCGCTACTACCGGCCTCGGCTAAACCGTAAAGGAGGCGCCGCAACCGCAGGCGCGCTTCACGTTCGGGTTCTGAAAAACAAACCCTGATTCCATCAGCCCCTCTTTGTAGTCGAGCTCGGTGCCGGTCAGGTAGAGAAGGCTCTTCATATCCACCAGCACCCTCGCCCCCTCCTTCTCAAAGATCCGATCCCCGGCCTTCTCCATATCGAAATCCACCTTGTACTGCAGACCCGAGCAGCCCCCGCCCACGACCTTAAGACGCAATCCCTGCCCGTCCCGGTTTTCAGCCGCGAGGATCTCCTTGATTCTCTTAGCGGCCCGATCGGTAATGCTGACTGCTGCCATGATGATCTACCTCCCGTGCAGGCCGGGCTAGGAAATCCTGCCCTGCGCCTTGATCTCGCCTTGCTCCCCCTTGCGCATGTCTGCCTTGACCCCGGAGCAGCGCGGGGAGAGAGCGCGCAGGCGGGTTACCTCTTCGACCACCCGTCGGATCGCGTAATCCACCTCCTCTTCGGTGTTGAAGCGTCCCAGACCGAAACGGATCGAGGTGTGGGCCAGCTCCTCCGGAATTCCCAGAGCGCGAAGGACATAGGACGGCTCGAGCGCGGCGGACGTACAGGCGGAGCCCGAGGAGACCGCGATCTCTTTAAGCGCCATCATCAGCGATTCGCCCTCCATGTGGGCGAAGCTGACGTTGAGATTTCCCGGAAGGCGCTCCGTGGGGTGGCCGTTGACATAGACTTCGTCCAGTTGCCCGAAGATCCCATCCTTGAGTCTCGCGCGCAGCTCAGTCAGGCGCGCCGCCTCCCGCGTCAGCTCGTGCATGGAGATCTGGCAAGCCTTGCCCAATCCCACGATGCCCGGGACATTGAGCGTGCCGGAGCGCATGCCCCGCTCATGGCCGCCGCCGTCGATGATCGGGCTCACACGAACCTTCGGCCTCTTGGAGCGGACGTATAAAGCGCCGACCCCTTTGGGACCGTAAATTTTATGCCCCGACAAAGAAAGCAGATCGATGCCCATCTCCTCGACGCTCATGGGAATCTTGCCGACCCCTTGAGTCGCGTCGCAGTGGTAGACGACGCCCTTCTCCTTGGCCAGCTGTCCGATCTCGCGGATCGGCTGGACGGTTCCAATCTCGTTATTGGCCGCCATAACCGAGATGAGAACGGTCTTGTCGGTAACGGCCTCGCGGAGTTGATCCAAACGAACGGTACCGTAAC
>MGSR01000138.1:3843-10917 GCA_001798565.1 Deltaproteobacteria bacterium RIFCSPLOWO2_12_FULL_60_16 | reverse complement strand
CCCCAGGTAAGTTACTCTGAATCCCCGCCGCTCCAGGGCCTTGCAGCTATCCAAGACCGCCCGGTGCTCGGTGCTGCAGGTAACGATATGATTGCCCTTGTCCCCGTAAGCTTCCGCGACACCTTTGATCGCCAGGTTGTCGGACTCCGTGGCGCCGCTGGTAAAAACAATCTCCCTCGGCGACGCGGCTTGAATAATCTGCGCAACCTGCTCGCGCGCCTCGTCCACGGCCGCCTCCGCCTCCCAGCCAAAGGCATGGCTGCGACTGGCCGCGTTGCCGAACTTTTCACCGAAGTAGGGCAACATGGCCTCGAGCACTCGCGGGTCAGTGGGGGTGGTGGCATGGTTATCCAGATAAACCGGGATCTTCATTTTCTTGGGCTTCCTGAGGGTTTTTACATCATCTCGGCGGCTGCTTCCCCCTTAACTGACCAGCAGACAGTTAGCATTGCAATTAAACCAGACCTAAACAGTCTGGTTTGAAATTAATCAAAATATGGCGCTCTGTCAAGGGCGTAGAACCAGGCATAATCGTATATAATAAAACGATGTTTCTAAATAGTGCTCTCAGGCAGTATTTTCCCAAGAAACTGCCCGGTATGAGACCGTTCGACCAAAGAAACCTCTTCCGGGGTCCCCCGGGCGACGACCTCACCACCCCGCTCGCCCCCCTCGGGTCCCAGATCCACGATATAGTCGGCCGATTTTATGACATCCAGGTTGTGCTCGATAATCACGACCGTGTTGCCCACATCTATTAGACGCTGGAGCACCTCCAAAAGTTTCCTGATGTCATCAAAGTGGAGCCCCGTGGTCGGCTCATCCAGGATGTAGAGAGACCGGCCGCTCGATCTCTTGCTCAGCTCGCGCGCCAGCTTTATGCGTTGGGCCTCGCCGCCCGAAAGAGTCGGCGCCGCCTGCCCCAGACGAAGATAACCGAGACCCACATCTTTGAGGGTCTCAAGCCTGTCGTGAATGGCGGGAATATTGCCCATAACCTCGAGCGCTTGAACCGCGGTCAGGGCCAAAATATCGGCGATGCTTCGCCCCTTGTAGCGCACCTCCAGGGTCTCACGGCTGTAGCGCTGACCGGCGCAGACCTCGCAGGTCACAAAGAGATCCGGGAGAAAATGCATCTCGATCCTGATCACGCCGTCCCCTTCGCACGCCTCGCAGCGCCCCCCTTTGAGGTTAAACGAGAACCTGCCTGGCCGGTATCCTCGCACCCGCGCCTCGGGAAGCTGAGCGAAGAGCTCGCGGACATGGCCGAATAATCCAGTGTAGGTGGCGGGATTGGAGCGCGGCGTGCGCCCGATAGGGCTCTGGTCGATGATGATCACCCTGTGGAAATTTTCCCAGCCCAGGATCTTGTCGAACGATTCATCCTTCGCGCCGCCGGCGCCGCTCAGACGCTGGGCCACGGCGCGGCACAGCGTGTCGACTACGAGACTGCTCTTGCCCGAACCCGACACGCCGGTGACGCAGGTCATGGCGCCGACAGGGAACTCCACGGTGACGTCCTTCAAGTTATTGTGCCGGGCTCCGGTTAAAACCAGCGCCCCACCGCTGCCCTTGCGCCGCCCGGCAGGGAGGAGAATCTTTGCGCGTCCGGCCAGGTACTGGCCAGTGAGCGAGCGCTCCTCGCGCATCAGGTCCTGGGGCCGGCCCTCGGCCACCATTTCACCGCCATGGACGCCGGCCCCCGGTCCCATGTCGATGACATGGTCCGCCGCCAGGATCGTATCGCGATCATGTTCGACAATCAGGACCGTGTTTCCCTGGTCTCTCAGCTGTTGCAGGATAGCCAGGAGCCGGGCGTTATCCCTGGGATGCAGTCCGATGCTGGGCTCGTCCAAAATGTAAAGAACCCCGACCAGACCGGCGCCGATCTGCGTCGCCAGACGAATCCTCTGCGCCTCCCCTCCGGAGAGAGTCGCCGAGGCGCGACCCAAGGTCAAGTAGTCCAGACCGACCTGGATCAGGAAGCTCAACCGGCTTCGGAGCTCTTTGATAATTTTCCCGGCGACGGCCTCCTCGCGCGCGCGGAACTGAAGGCCGCTCATGAATCGGTGCGTCTCGCCGATGGACAAGGCGGTCACCTCGGCAATGCTCTTGGCGCCGATCTTGACATGGAGGCTCTCTTTTCTCAGGCGCATGCCGCGGCACTGCCTGCAGGGGCGGAGGCGCAAGAGCTCGGCGGCATCCTCGGCCGTAAGACCGCACGGGGTCTCGACGCCCAATCCGGCGCATGCCGGGCAGGCCCCGTGCGGGCTGTTGAAGGAAAAAAGCCGGGGCGTCAATTCAGGATAGGAGACGCCGCAGCGGACGCAGGCCTGCTTTTGGCTGAAGAGCATGGGCTCGTTCTTGCCCCGCTCGCCGGCGGAAAACGTCTCCACCTTGATGACCGCGTCACCATAGCGGGAGGCGGTCTCCAGAGAGTCCGCCAGCCGCTTCTCTATTCCTTCCCGGAGCACCAGCCGATCCACTACCAGGTCCAGGTCATGAGGCCGGTTTTTCTCGAGCGCGATCTCCTCCCCCAGCTCATGAAGCTCGCCATCGATTTGCACGCGGACGAAGCCGGCCCGGGCGAGCTCCCTGAGCTCTCTTCGGAACTCGCCCTTCTTCGCGGACGCGATCGGGGCCAGAATATGGAACTGGGTCTGCCGCGGCAGAGAGAGCAGTTGATCGACAATCTCTTGAACGGTTTGAGTGGAGATCTCTCTGCCGCAGAGATGGCATTCGGCTCTGCCGACCCTGGCGAACAGGAGCCTCAGATAATCGTAGACCTCGGTGACCGTGCCCACCGTGGAGCGCGGGTTGTGGCCCGGGCTCTTCTGGTCGATGGCGATGGCCGGCGACAGTCCGTCGATGGAGTCCACGTCGGGCCGCTCCATCTGCTCCAGGAACTGCCGCGCGTAGGCGGAAAGCGATTCGACATAGCGCCGCTGCCCCTCGGCATAGAGGGTGTCGAAGGCGAGCGAAGACTTTCCCGAACCGGAAACGCCGGTGATGACGACGAGCCGGTCGCGCGGGATCTCGAGGTCGATATTCTTGAGGTTATGCTCGCGCGCCCCCCTTATAACGATGTTCCCTGGCATCTCTAAGACGGCCGCAGCGCTGGAGTGCCGGAGTATCGGGTCGATACTCCATTGCTCCATCACTCCATCTGAAGCTCTTTCAACTTTTGCTCAACGATGCTCCGGTATTCTTCCAGCTTCTCGGCGCTCCGGGCCTCGAAGCGCAGGACCAGGGCGGGCTGCGTGTTCGAGGCGCGAACGAGTCCCCAGCCTTCGGCGAACTGGATGCGCACCCCATCCACGTCGATGATCGGGTAGTGCTTGCGGAAAAACTCCTTGGCCTTTTCCGCGACGGCGAACTTTCTCTCATCGGGGCACTCCACCCGGATCTCCGGGGTTGAGACAAGCTTGGGAACATCCGAGAGCAGCGTCGACAGCGGCCGGCCGGCGCGGGCCAAAAGCTCCAGCAGACGCACCGATGCGTAGATGGCGTCATCGTAGCCGAAATAGCGGTCGGCAAAAAACATGTGGCCGCTCATTTCCCCGGCCAGGAGCGCGTGCGTCTCCTTCATCTTCGCCTTGAGCAGCGAATGGCCCGCCTTCCACATGATCGGCACGCCGCCGTGGCGCGCGATCTGGTCATACAATCTCTGCGAGCCCTTCACCTCCGAGATCACCACGGCGCCAGGATGGCTCTTCAAGATGTCGCGGGAAAAAAGGATCAGGATCTCGTCGCCCCAGAGGATACTCCCCTGTTCGTCTACCACCCCGATGCGGTCCCCGTCTCCGTCGTAGGCTATTCCCACATCCGCCTTTTCTTCTTTGACCGCACGAATAAGATCTTCCAGGTTTTCGGGGACCGTAGGATCCGGATGGTGAATGGGAAAGGCGCCGTCCGGGACGCAGGCGATCTCCCGCACCACGCAGCCGAGCCGGCGGAAGATCGGCGGCGCTACAGGCCCCGCCACCCCGCTCCCGGCGTCGACCACGACCTTCAGAGACCGCGCCAACGCCGGCACGTCCCGCAGCACACGCTCCTCGTAAGGCGGCACGATGGCGTAGCGCGCCTGCTTCCCCCCGGGCCGGTCTTGAAACTCTCCTTGCTCCATTTTTACCCGAAGCTCCTGGATCTGCGCGCCGTAGAGAGTCTCCTTGCCGACGCACACCTTGAAGCCGTTGTACTCCGAGGGATTATGGCTCGCGGTGATCTGCACCCCGCCGTCCAGGTCGAGATGAAAAAGGGAAAAATAGAGCAGCGGCGTGGGGCAAACTCCGATATCGTAGACCTGAAGTCCGGCGGAGAGGAGACCTCCTATCACTGCTTCTGCGTAAGCGTCGGACGTAAAACGGCAATCCCGCCCCACGGCCACACGCCTCCCGCCGCGATCATGGACGATGGTCCCATGAACTCGACCGAGGAGCCGGGCAAAATCTTTGTCAAAATCCTTCTCCGCTAAACCCCGTATGTCGTACTCGCGAAAAACCGTCGGGTTCATTCTTTCCTCCCCATCTTCTTTCGCCCGGCCAACCGGGCGGCCAGGAGAATCGCCTCTCTCATGCTCGAGCTGTCCGCCCGGTCCTTTCCGGCGATCTCGTACGCGGTGCCGTGATCCACGGATGTCCGGATGATCGGCAGCCCGAGCGTCAACGCCGCGCCGCCGAAAAAATGGAGCAGCTTGAGCGGTATGAGGCCCTGATCGTGATACATACAGACCACCGCGTCGTAATCTCCTCGCGCCGCCTGGTAAAAGAGGCTGTCCGCGGGAAAGGGGCCCTGCACCTGAATCCGCCGCGCCTGCGCCTCCCGGACCGCCGGGGTAATAATATTCTCTTCCTCGCGCCCGAAGAGGCCCTCCTCGCCGGCATGGGGATTCAGCGCCGCCACCGCCAGCCGGGGGCGGGAAATGCCGAAATATTCACGCAACGCCTGATTGGCGAGCTCGAGCGTCACCCGAATCCGCTTGCGCGTGAGCCGGCCGGCGACCCGCATCAACGGGAGATGGACCGTGACCAGGACGACTCTCAAGCTCTCGCCCAACAGCATCATGCGCACCTCCCGGGCGCTTGTCAGCTCGGCCAGGAGCTCCGTGTGGCCGGGATAGCGATAGCCGGCAAGCTGGAGTACTCTCTTGCTGATAGGCGCCGTCGCGATGGCATCCGCAACCTCAGCGAGAGTCAGTTCCGTGGCCTCCCGGATATAGCGGTACACGGCTTCGCCGCAGGCCCGGGAAGGATGTCCCGGCGTGGATTGTCGGAGGGGGAGAGAGGTGAGACCGTAGACCGGGATCGCCCCGGACCCTGGGGCGATGGGCTGCCCGCGCTCCCAAGGGACCAGTTTGGGATATCCCCGCTTGCGGTTCCGGGTGCGATGGAGCACCTCCCAGTCGCCAACCACCAGCGGACGGCACGCCTCTCTGACCGCCGGGTGGGCCAACGCTTTTAAAACCACCTCCGGTCCCACTCCGGCCGGATCCCCCATGGTCACAGCCACAATGGGTTTGGCCATTTTCTGTCTTGAGACTCCTCGAAAAGACTTGTCGAATTTATCGCAGCTGGGCCGGGTGAGACAAGAGAGTCAACCCATTCGACAGGCTCAGGGTCACGGTGAGCAAGGTCGAACCGTCAGCGATCTGATGAGAAGGGATTGAGCCGCCGCCATATGCCGGAAAAAAATCCTCCCGACGATTCGGACTTGGAGGCCGGGTCGGTGATCGCGTCGAGAGACGGGAGCACATCCTCGGGAATGTCCTCCGCGGAGTCGGTCTTAAAAAGAGGAATGCCGAAGACCTTGACGATGTTCTGCCCGCTCAGCTCTCCCCGGGCATCATCCCCCTCGATGGGGCTTTCACTGACAATATAAGAAAGGGGATTTAAGTAACTTAAGAAGCCTGACTGCTCATTCCTGCTTCTCTGGGACCGAGCCGCCATCAGAGAATCGACGGTCGCCTCTCTGGTTTCTTCCGCGCGGAATACCACACCGGGAACCTTCACGTCCACCCGGTGCCTTTTCCTCAAGTCGCCTTTCAGCCACTTCTGGAACCGCTCCTCCAGGGCCTTGGCGTAGAGCTCCTCCTTGATTTTTTCCTGCACGTCGCTAAGCGGCAGCAGCCGTCCGGCTTCCCGCGCCTCTAATTTGATCAGGTGCACTCCCAAGCTGGTGCGCAAAGGTTGGCTGATTTCCCCGACAGCCAGCTTGGCGAAGGCGATCTCCTCGATCTCTTTGAGCAGGCTGCCGCGGTTGATCCAGCCGATATCTCCTCCCTGCGCCGCCCCGGCGCCCTCCGAGTTCTGCTCGGCCAGCTTGGCGAACTCCTCTCCGCCCAGCGCCCGGCGCCGCACCTCCAGCGCCTTTTGCCTCGCCTCTTTTTCTTGCTCCGCGGAGGCGCTCCGCGGCGCCGAAAACAGGATGTGGCGCAGCCGAACCCTCTCCTGGGTCGTGAATCTCTTCGGGTTCAGGCGATAATACCGCTCCACATCTTCCGCGGTGATGTTCACTCTCTTGCGCACCTGACGGTTGATGATCTCGCTCTTCTCGATCTGCCCGCGTATCGAACCGCGGTACTTCTCCATGGTGGTGCCTTCCCGTTTCAGGATCTCGGCGAGCTCCTCGTCCCCGAGCCGGTTTTGCTGCTTGATCCGGCCGATATAGCCGTCGACCTCCGCGTCGCTGACACGGATGTCCGCCAGCTTCACTTCCGCCGCCAGGAGTCTTTCCGTGATGAACTGCTCCAGGACTTCCTGGTCTTCTTTTTCGATGCGGCTCAAGTCCCCGCTCGGGAATTCGCGCCCCATCCTGGTCTTGGCGTACTCTTTGAAGCTGGAGAGCGTATAAGGCTCCCCGTCGATCACCGCCACCACCTGCTCCACCACCCTGGCCATGAGGGGCAGAGAGTGAAAAGCGAGCAGGGCGCCGAGCAGGAGGCTGCAGTAAGTTCTTTGCCTCAGCATAGGGTAGGCACCTGAAAGAAGTCTCTATTCCAGCGGGGAACAGCTACTAGCTACCATACTACAGTATCGCTTGCAAGAAAGAGGTTATTTCCGGGATCATCTCGTCCCA
>MGSR01000138.1:0-3700 GCA_001798565.1 Deltaproteobacteria bacterium RIFCSPLOWO2_12_FULL_60_16 | reverse complement strand
AACTGATCTGCTGGACCAGATAATCCTTGAGCGCGCGGCGCAGATGCATCACCAGGAAGAGATTCGCCACCTCGGAAGAGTAGGGACCGAAGCGATCCTGGATCTCCTCTCTGAGGCCCTCTAGTTCCTCGAGGTCCCTGAAGCTTGCCAGGCGCTTGTAAAAGAGCAGCCGCTGGTTGGTGTCGGGGATGTATTCTTGCGGGAAATAGGCCGCTATCCCCAGCCGTATCTCGGGCTCGACCTCGGGCCTGAGCGCCTCGCCCTTGAGCTCGCGCACGGCCCGCTCCATCATCTGGGTGTAGAGCTCGAAGCCGACGGCGGTGATGTGGCCGGACTGCTGTTTTCCCAGGAGGTTTCCGGCCCCGCGGATCTCCAGATCGTGCAGCGCCAGCTTGAAGCCGCCCCCCAGCTCATCGAGCTCCTGCAGCGCCTTCAACCTCCTCTCGGCGTCGCGCGTGATGGTCTTCTCTCCGGGGATCAGCAGGTAGGCATAGGCGCGCCGGTGCGAGCGCCCGACGCGACCCCGGAGCTGATAGAGCTGGGCCAATCCGAACTTGTCGGCCCGGTTGATGATGATGGTATTGGCATTGGGAAAATCGAGACCGGATTCAATGATGGCGGAACAGACGAGCATCTGCGCGCGCCCGTCCAGGAAGTCGAGCATGACCTTTTCGAGCTCGCGCGGCCGCATCTTACCGTGGGCCACGGCGATCCTCGCCTCCGGGATCAGGTCGGCGAGCTTCTGGGCCATGCGCGAGATCGTCTCGACTCGATTGTGCAGAAAAAATATCTGGCCGCCCCGCTCCAGCTCGCGCAGCGCGGCGTCGCGGATCACCCCCTCGTCGTACCTGGTGATGTAGGTATGGATCGCCAGCCGATCCAGAGGCGGCGTCTCGATAACGCTCATGTCGCGGATTCCGACGATCGACATATGCAGGGTGCGCGGGATCGGCGTGGCCGTGAGGCTCATGACGTCGACCGTGGCGCGCAGCTTCTTGAGCCTCTCTTTGTGGACCACGCCGAAGCGATGCTCCTCGTCGATCACGACCAATCCCAGATCCTTGAACTCGACGTCTTTTTGCAGCAAGCGGTGCGTCCCGATCACGATGTCGACGGTCCCCTTGGCCAGCCCCTCAAGCACCTGCTGGCTCTCCTTGGAGCCGAGGAAGCGGCTGACCATTTCCACCCTGACGGGGTAGCTCCGCAGACGGTGGCGAAAGGTCTGCAGGTGCTGCTGCGCCAGCACCGTGGTCGGCGCCAGGAGGGCGACCTGCTTTCCGGCCATCACGGCGACGAAGGCGGCCCTGAGGGCGACCTCGGTCTTGCCGTAGCCGACATCGCCGCAGATCAGCCGGTCCATCGACTTCTTCTGCTGCATGTCGCCCAGCGTCTCTTCGATCGCCCGCTCCTGATCGGGCGTCTCCTCGAATTCGAAGGAGGCCTCGAACTCCCGATAGAGCTGGTCCGGCGGGGAAAAGCTATGCCCCTCGCGCACCGCGCGCGCCGCGTAGACTTCGATGAGCTCCTGGGCCATGGCCAGAATCGATTCGCGGGTCTTCGCCTTGACCTTCTCCCAGGAAGTCCCGCCGAGGCGATCCAAGGCGGGCTGGGCCCCGTCACCTCCGATATACTTCTGCACGAGGTTGATGCGGTCCACGGGGAGATAGAGGCGATCTCCGCCGTCGTACTCCAGGTGCAGGAATTCTCCCTCGGTGCCCGCCACCCTGAGGAACTTGAGCCCGCGGTAGACCCCGATCCCGTGATCCAGATGGACCACGTAATCGTCCTGCTTGAGCTCGCTCAGGCTGGTGATGAAGTGGCTCGGCTGTTTTTTCTGCGCGCTCACCCGCTGGCTTCGCTTGGTGCCGAAGATCTCGTCGGTGGTCAGCACGATCAAACGCGCCTCGGGAAGCCGAAAGCCCTGGGTGAGCCCGCCGACTAAAATGGCGCGCCGTGGCCCCTCCTGAGAGAGAACAGAGGGAAAGGAATCGGCCAGCAGGGGAAGATGGACCTCGTAATGGGAAAGCAGCTCTCTCAGCCGGCCGGCATCGCCCGGTGTGGGCGCGACAAAGAACAGCCGCTCTCCCTCCCATTCTTTCAGGCGCCCCGCGAGAGGGGCCAGCGAAGGCTCTTTCCCCTGCACGGCAACCTCCTGATGTATGTCCGTATTGACGTAGGACTTGACGCTTAGGAAGGCGTCCGCCGCCTTGCCCTTCGGCGGGATAACCTCGAGCGACTCACTGGAGAGCAGCGGGAAAGGGGAAATCTCCGCGCGCCACTGAGCCTCGCTGAGATAGAGGCTCTCCACGGGCGGCGTCAACCGTCCCTCTTCCTTCGCCCTGGCCCCTCTTTCCCAGGCGAGACGTTCGAGCCGCTCCACCTCCTTTTCAACCTGGGCGGCCTGATCGAGCCAGATCAGGCTTCCCGGGGGGAGATAGGAAAAGAGCGAAGGGAGTCCAGGATAAAAATAGGGGACGAGAAACTCCATGCCGGCAAACGGAATTCCCGAACCGATAGCTTCGAGGAGCGATTTTTTCTCCTTTCGGCCGAGCTCCAGCTCATCGGCTCTTTTCTCGATCTCCTTCCCGGCGAGCCTCGTCTCCTCTCCCCTTAAAGAGAACTCTTTCATAGGCAAAAGCAGCAGCTCCTGGCGAGCGCCCTGGGAGCGCTGCGTGGCCGGATCGAAATCCCGGATCGCTTCGAGCCGGTCGGAAAAAAACTCGAGCCGCAGCGGCCAGGAGTAGGCGGGGGGGAAAATGTCCACGATCGCCCCGCGCACGCTGAAGTCGCCCCGCTCCTCCGCCATCGGGACATTTTGAAACCCCCAGGCCGCGAGGTGCTCCAGCAGCGCCTCGCGATCCAGCTCCGCTCCCGCCACCAGATAGCGGTAGGATTGCTTCAAGACCTCTTTGGGAAGGACTCGCTGCATCAAAGCCGCGGGCGTCGAGACGAGAACGGGGTTCTGACCTTCGATGAGATGGTAGAGCCCCTCCAGACGAGCCGCCACATTTTCCAGATGGGGAGAGAGCTTCTCGAGAGGGAGTATCTCCCAGGAGGGGAAGAGATGGAGACGTTTTTCAAGCGGCGAGAGGCTCCGCTCCTCCCCCAGGAAAAACGCCAGATCGAAAAAGAGACTCTCGGCCTCCCGGGTCGTCGGCGCGATGATGAGAATCGGCCGGCGGCTCTGCCGGGCGATCAGAGAAAGCAGATAGCCCCTGGCCCCGCCCCTGAGCCCGAAGAGCCCTTTTTCCCCTTGCCACTGCTCCGGGAGAAACGCGGCGATCCTTTCCTGTAGGCTTGAGGAAACCATCAGAAGAAAGAGAAACGGCGCCGGGTGATCTTGGGAATCTCCGCCTTGACCGCCCCGCCCTCGGCCTCCGCTCGCTTGGCCCACTCCTCCATCGCGCCGATCAGGTCGCTGACGCGGATGCCCAGATATCGCGGCTGGTAATTCTCCAGACGAATGACCGCCTGGCGCGCCATGCGCACGCTCCCCTGAACCTCGCCGAAATCGCGAAACATCCGGCAGGCGGCGGCGAGCTGGATCAATCCCTCGACAAAGGGTTTGTGCTCCGGCTCGGCGCCGGCATAAAAATCCTCCAGCGACTCGTGCGATTCGAAGAACCGGCCAGCGTTGAACAGACGTATGCCCTCTCGCAGCCGAGCATCCATAGTCAAAACCTCTACTTCAAACTATCAA
>MGSR01000137.1:3061-8674 GCA_001798565.1 Deltaproteobacteria bacterium RIFCSPLOWO2_12_FULL_60_16 | reverse complement strand
CCAACAC
Source organism: Deltaproteobacteria bacterium RIFCSPLOWO2_12_FULL_60_16 (assembly GCA_001798565.1). Classification (GTDB taxonomy): domain Bacteria; phylum Desulfobacterota; class Binatia; order UBA9968; family UBA9968; genus UBA9968. The sequence continues at coordinate 8,667 of MGSR01000137.1, read as the reverse complement.
GACGTCGGGATCGCAGCCAAGGAAGAAACACCTCCAATCCCAGATCTGTGATGCGCTTTTCCACCACGGTCTCTTTTCTCAGCTTCGTTCGAACCACGTACCAACGAAGCCCGCTTTCGATCTCAAGCAACCGGGCTTCCATCTGTCGGCGCTCCTTCAAGGTCGGGATACTCTTTGGCTGTATTTGGAGACGGAAACGTATTGTTTTCCAACAAGCTCCTTACTTTCCTGGAGAAATCCTCCCGCTTTAGCAACTGTTCCACTTTACCGATGGCTAGGGCTACGGCGGGCGCCTTAACGCCGACAAGCTCCCCTATGGAACGTAAGGGAAGACCCGTCTGTTTACGGATAAGGTACATGGCCACATGTCTAGCCAGGGTCTTTCTCCGGCTCTCCCGCAATTCCCCCATCTCGCTCGGAGCCAGAGAGAGACTGAGACTAACTTCCCGCAGGATTCTTTCCGCCACCCTCAGGGGATCCTCTTTCCGATTGACTTGGATATGCTGCCGCTCAAAGTAAATTTTTTGCGTTGAAGCGAGATAATGCTCCCCATACCGAGCGCTTTGCCCAGCGCCTTCCCTGAAACCGCCGGTTTCCACAAACTCTTGGTATCGCTTCCGCTGTTCTTTAAGAACCTCGCCAAACCGACTCAAAACGGGCCCCGTGTTAACCAGATCGGATGTCTTTCTCCCCAGATAAACGCGATAACTGCTCCAGGGGTAATCCCGCTGCTTATTCGTGTTTAAACGCGACTGACAATAGCTTCGGTGAATATAGCGCGTAACCTCGGGAAGATACCTTTCGTTATCGACCAAATAGCTTTTATAGCGCCCCTCGAAGAGGGTCCCGCGCCGTTTATGCCGGCGGTTGAAGTATGAGGTGTAGCTGGTCCCCAGACACTGCATTACCTTGCTGACGTTTCCCTTGGGGGTTTCTATGAGGAGATGAACTTGACGATTTATCAAAAGATAACAGTAAACCCTGAATCCATATCGATCCTGGTAACGGCTCAGGAGATCCAGATAGTGTCGCCTGTCTTGCGTGTCCCGAAAAAGAGGTTGCCGATTATTCGACCGAACTACCAGGTGATAGAGCGCACCTTCGAACTGCACCCTCAATCCGCGTGCCATGTGGTCTCTCCCGACTCCCCTCAGGGGTTTACCCTAAAAAACTGGACTTAGTTATATAACCTAACCCCTTTACAGGCGTCAAGTGAAAAATTAAAGGTCCGACCCCATTCTCCAAAAAGGGTCCCCGGGAGCTTGGCGCCATACGGATTCCGGGAAAACCCCGCAGCCGCCATAAATTTTCTTGACTTTGAGTGGAAATAGCGGTTCAATGGCGGCTGTCCGGGGGGTGGTTGAAGGTTCTTTCTTGCTGTTTCGTCCAACCTACAGACGGAGGGCCCCCAGGATGACCCGGCCGGGATTTTTAGGGAAAGGAGGGCGCGTGCAGGCCCTAAAGAGCTTTTCTTCTACCTTCCGTTGCGATCTATTCTCTTCCGACTCCGCTCCCTCGGCATTTCAGGCGAACCACCAAAGCAGTGATTCCGATAGCTGCTATGGGTAAGAATCGCTTTTCACGCCCGTCACCGCTGACCATTTTTTTCGCGAATACGTCCAAAACTTTTCCGCTAGACAGAATCAACTCCGAAAGGGGGAGCCGCTGGAATGGACCATAATAACAGGGATTTCGAGACCCTTATCCGCAAGGATCGCGACCTCCACAAGGCAAAATCGTGGAAGGGAAATCTCCTGGGCTACCTGGAGAAAGTCAAAGAAGACCCTTCCGTCGCCAAGCTCGCCCACGCCCGCATCTACGACATCGTCCTCAAAACCGGAGTTCGGGAAATCCAGGATAGCGAGGATCCCCGCATCAAGCGCCTGTACAAAGACGAATCGATCAAAGTTTATAATTTTTTTGCGGATGAATTCTTCGGCATCGAGAAGACCATCGCGCAGATCGTCCGGTACTTCCATGCCGCCTCGCTCAAGGGCGAGGAGAGCCGTCAGGTTATCTACCTCATGGGACCGGTCGGCTCCGGCAAGAGCTCGCTCATCGAAAAACTCCACCGCGGACTGGAGGAAAGCGAGCCATTTTATGCCATCGAGGGCTGCCCGATGTTCGAGGAGCCGCTCCACCTGATACCGCGCCACCTGCGCAAGGAGTTCGAAAAGATGCTCGGGGCGCACATCGAAGGGGAGCTGTGCCCGGTCTGCCGCTATCGATTGAAGGAGGAGTTTCACGAGCGCTACGAAGAGTTCCCCATCTGCGCGGTGGAGTTCTCCAAGCGCGCCCGGGTAGGCATCGGAGTGGTCCCGCCGGTAGATCCGAATAACCAGGATACCTCGGTGCTGATCGGCAGCGAGGACATCTCCAAGCTGGACATGTACTCTGAAGGAGACCCGCGCGTCCTGGAGTTAAACGGCGCCCTCAATGTGGGCAACCGGGGCATGGTGGAGTTTATCGAGGTCTTCAAGAACGAAATCGAATACCTCCACTGCATGATCACGGCGACGCAGGAGAAGGTCATTCCCGCCCCCGGCCGGCACGGCCTGGTGTACGTGGACACCGTCATCGTGGCCCACTCCAACGAGGCCGAATGGCAGAAGTTCAAGGCCGATCACACCAACGAGGCCATCCTCGACCGGATCGTGGTGATCAAGGTTCCCTATAACCTGCGCTTATCCGAAGAGGTGAAGATCTATCAGAAAATCATCCGCCACTCGGATTTCCACGCCCACGTCGCGCCGCATACCTTGGAGATCGCCTCGATGTTCGCCGTCCTTTCGCGGCTGGAACCGACGAACAAGTGCGACCTGATGACCAAGCTCAAGCTCTACAACGGGGAGGAAGTGGTGGAGAAAGGCAGGACCAAGAAGGTGGACGGCCAGGAGCTCCGCGAGGGCGCCAAGCGGGAGGGAATGAGCGGCATCTCGACCCGCTTCATCATGAAGGCGCTGGACAACGCCCTGTCGGACAACACGGATGGAAATTGCATCAACCCGATCAACGTCCGCGAGGCGCTGATTAACATGGCCAAGGAGGCGGACCTCTCCGACGACGCCAGAAAACAGTATCTGGAATTCTTGCAGGACACTCTGCACAAGGAGTACCTGGAGATTCTGGAAAAAGAGATCACCAGGGCCTTCGTCTATTCCTACCAGGAGCAGGCCGAATCCCTGTTTCAGAACTATCTGGACCACGCCGAGGCCTACGTCAACAAGGGCAAGGTCAAGGACCGCAATACCAAGGAAGAGCTCTCCCCCGACGAGGGCTTCATGAAATCTATTGAAGAGCAGATCGCCATCATAGGCTCGGCGGCGGACGGCTTCCGGCAGGAGGTCATCGCCTATCTCTGGGCGGCGAACCGCAGAGGCGAGAAGATCGATTACCGGAGCTACGAGCCGCTCAAAGAAGCCATCGAGAAAAAACTGATGACCTCGGTGCGCGACTTGAGCCGCATCATCACCAAGGCCAGGACCCGCGACGAGGAGCAGTCCGACAAGTACAACGCCATGGTCAAAAATCTCCTCGAGAACGGTTATTGCCCAAGCTGCGTGGATGTGGTGCTCAAATATGCGGCCAACAACCTCTGGAAGGATTAGTTATTGGTTATTGGTCAATGGTCTCCGCCCCACGGGCCTCTTGGGTTCACTATTAACTATTGACCGTTAACTATTAACCAAATTATGGAAACGACCTTCCGTTCCTACGATCCCTCCTCCGCCCAACGGAGCGATCGCAGCGCCGGCGACCGGCTGCGCCACCGGGAGAAGGTGCGCGAGGCCATCCGGGAAAACATCACCGACATCATCGCGGAAGAGTCGATTATCGGCAAGGACCGTAACCGCATCGTCAAGGTGCCCATTCGGGGAGTCAAGGAATACCGCTTCGTCTACGGCGAAAACGTTCCGGGCGTGGGGGAAGGCGGGGGAAAGCAGCCGCAACCGGGCGATGTCCTGGGCAAGGACGAGCAGGCGGCCCAGGGGCACCGGGCCGGAGACCAGCCGGGCATGGACTACTATGAAACCGAGGTCAACCTGGAAGAGCTGGTCGAAATTATGTTCGAGGATCTGGAGCTCCCCTACCTGGAGAGAAAAAACTTAAGAGAGATCGAAATCGAGCGGCAGTACCGGCGCAAGGGGTACCGCAGAAAGGGCATCCGGGTGCGCCTGGACAAGCGGCGGACGGCCCGCTCCAGGGTCAAGCGCAAACAGGCGACCTTGCGCGCGGGCGCGGCCCACCCGGAGATGGGGCGCTTCCCCTTCCACAAGGACGATTTGACTTACCGCCACACGGTGAGCGAGGTGCGCCGGGAGTCCAACGCGGTGGTGGTCTGCATCATGGACACTTCCGGCTCCATGGACACGATGAAGAAATATCTGGCGCGCAGCTTCTTTTTTCTCCTCTACCGCTTCCTCTGCACCAAATACCAAAACGTGGAGATCGTCTTTGTCGCCCATCACACGGAGGCGCGCGAAGTCACCGAGGAGGAGTTTTTTCACAAAGGGGAGTCCGGCGGGACATTCATCTCCTCGGGCTACCGCAAGGCCCTGGAGATCGTCCAGGAGCGGTATCACCCTTTTCTCTGGAATGTCTATGTTTTCCACTGCTCGGACGGCGACAACTTCGAGTCCGACAATACGGCCGCCCTGCAGGCGGCCAAAGAGATCACCGAGGTAGCCAACCTCTTCGGCTACGGGGAGATCAAACCCCTCGGCTCCGGCTACTACGGCGGCAGCATGATCCAGTTCTTCTCCCAGCTGCAGGCGGACAATTTCCAGACGGTGCAGATCCAGAAAAAAGAGGACATCTGGCCCTGCTTCAAGGCCTTTATGACCAAAGACCGCGCGCGCGAAGACGCCGCGTGAGAGCGACGGCCGTGACGGCTCCCTACTCGATAGCGGAACTGGAGATGTGGAACGAGCGCATCCAGGCGCTGGCGCGGGATTTCGGCCTCGACCCCTACCCCCAAGAGTTTGAGATCTGCGACCAGGAGCAGATGCTGGGCTACATGGTCTACTCCGGCATGCCCTCCCACTACCCGCACTGGTCGTACGGCAAGAACTACGAAAAACTGAAAACCCTCTACAACTACGGGGTGAGCGGGCTCCCGTACGAGATGGTGATCAACTCCAACCCGTCCATCGCTTATTTGATGCGGGACAACAGCCTGCTGCTCCAGGTGCTCACCATCGCGCATGTCTACGGCCACAACGATTTCTTCAAGAATAATTTCACCTTCAAGTCTACTCGCGCGGAATTCACCGTAGAGACCTTCAAGGCCCATGCCGATCGGGTCCGCCGGTATGTGGAGGATCCAAGCATCGGGCTCGAGAAGGTGGAGCGGCTGCTCGATGCGGCCCACGCCCTTTCCCTTCAATGCCGGCGCAATCTCGCCGTCCGCAAGGAGACGCCGGAGGAAGAGCAGCAGCGGCGCCTGGAAGAATCCAGTCCGGCGGAGGACCCGTTTCGATCGATCCACAGGCGCCAGGAATACGTCGCCCCGGACCTCAACAAGGTCCCGCTTTATCCGGAAGACGACATCCTCACTTTCATCCGCGACCACAATCCGCACTTCAGCGACTGGGAGAAAGACCTGC
>MGSR01000137.1:1864-3049 GCA_001798565.1 Deltaproteobacteria bacterium RIFCSPLOWO2_12_FULL_60_16 | reverse complement strand
CAGGGGATGCAGATCGAATTCCTGGTGCGGCACAACCAGGTCCTGAGTCCGGTTCCGGGGGGGATCAATCCCTACCATCTCGGGATGAAGATATGGGAGGACATAGAGCGGCGCTGGGACCACCCGACCCCGGAGGCGGAAAAAGAGTACGGCCCGAGAAAAAAGAGCGGCAGGGAAAAGGTCTTTGAGGTGCGCGAGGTGGAGCGCGACAGCTCCTTCCTGCGCCGCTACCTGACCGAGGAGCTGATCCGGGAGCTGAATCTCTTCGAATACCGGAGCCGGGGCGGGGAAAGAGTGGTCAGCCGGATCGCCGACGAGGAAAACTGGCGCGAGATCAAGGAAACGCTGATCCGCAACGTCGGCACGGGAACAGTCCCCCAGATCAAGATCGAGGACGCGGACTACAATAATAACCGCGCGCTCTTCTTAAGGCATCACCACGACGGACGAGACCTTCAGCTGGAATACGCTGAGAAGACTCTCCAGTACCTCCACCAGCTTTGGCGCCGGGAAGTGATCCTGGAAACCGTGATCAACGACAAGAAGTCCCTGCTCTGCTTCTCCGACGACAAAATGGTGATCAAGCCCCTCCATTGACCTGGTTATTCGTTACTTGTTATTAGTTATTCGCAGGACTACGAATATACGAGTCAACGAGTAACGCCGTGTCTCTACCAAAGGACCTTGCCCGCATCCAGGCCTGTATCAGCAACAGCTTGGATCACGACGGCATTGGAAACAAACAAATTGCCGGAGTTATCGGCGATACTCCCTCGACCTATTCGAAGAGCCCCGCGCTCTGGAACGGAGCGTTCCGCGCCCTCCGCTTGGACATCGCCTACCTCCCCTTCGACGTCCACGAGTCCCGGCTGCCAACGCTGGCGCGCGCCCTGAGAGAGTCCGACCGGGTCCTGGGGGTAAGCGTCACCGTCCCCTACAAAACCAAAATCGTGGAACACCTGGACGAGCTGGATGCCAAGGCAAAGCAAATCAAAGCCGTCAATACCATAGTCCGCGCAGGCGATGGACGTCTCGTCGGCTACAACACGGATGGCAAGGGACTCCTGGAAAGCATCTTGCGACCTCAACCGGGCCAGGCGAGACCGCTTATGGAAACCTTGAGCGGGATAGACGTGTTGCTCATCGGCGCCGGAGGGGCCGCTCGATCCGTAGCCTTCTACCTGG